>JBBRIB010000090.1:0-8971 GCA_038221745.1 Verrucomicrobiales bacterium | reverse complement strand
AGTCGACGGGGTCAGTCCTTGGATTTAAATGTAAATTCTAAAATCCAAGAATGAGGCCGCGCGGTAGAGTGAGTGGTGGATCCTTCTCATGGATAACGGATGCAATTTGGGATTGCCGGGGCCAAGTGTAGCTTTTTCGGTGGCCCAAGGGAGTAGGAAGGGGGGGGCTGGATGTAGAGGCAGGAAAGAGGGGGATTTCCGATTGAGGATTGTTGATTTTGGAGGCTTGGTCTTTGCAGGCGCACATTCCACGTCTCACTGGGGTGGCCCGGACTCATCCTCCGGCTCCATGAAATCCTGGGAAGGTCACCTGATTGCCAGAACCCGCACTTCGTCGCCTTTGATCTGGTACAGGATCCTGAATGCGGAGCGGTTCTTTCCGGAAAGCAGGCAGCGGATCTCGACAGGGAACGCGGCGGATTCCCTCGCAATGGCGTGGCGGTCCGGTGCGATTTCCAGCGAACTGACGGCTTCGATGATCCGAGCGCGCCATGCTTCTGCGCCTTGTGGGGAAAGTTCCCTGATCCATTGGAAATGGTCGCGGAAATTCCTGTCCGCCGGATCGGTGATGATAACGCGGTGGCGCATTTCCCGGTCAAAGGGCTTCCCCCTCCCGGATGGCTTCGGAGGCGGGCTTCGAACGTCCAGCCTCAGCGGCTTCAAGGCCGACCCTGACGGCTTCAATGCCAGCGAGGTATTCGGCGGCATCGATCAGGCGCTCATACTCCTCGGCAGGCATGACCGCGAGGCTCGGACGACCGTGCTGAGTGAGAATTTCCGCACGGTTCGTCCGGCGGATACGTGCGGTATGCTCACTCGCATTCCGGACGAAGTCGGAAATGGGGAAAATTTCGTTGATTCTCAGATCGAGTGGCATGATTGAAAAGGTTCTAGAACATGGAAGCATGAAAAAAACAGATTTAAAGCTGAATTCTCGGCGATCCGGAATTTTTCACCAAAAAGACGCAGTGACGCCGAAGTGAGGGGAATTTCCAGAAGGTATCAGGAGATGTGAGCGGCGATTTAAAAAGCGCATGAACCGGGCGGTTTGAAAAGCGCATGGTGTTAGGGGGCGTCTTCTTAATAACTTCACTCTAAACTCCTCCTCCTTCGTCTTCATCGTCTTCTTCGGCATCTTCTTCCGGGGGCAGGGGCTGGATTTACTGCCGTAATGTTACCAATCCTCGAGTTTAAATCTAGATTCTAAAATCCAAGAATCAGGCCTCGCGGTAAAGGGTGAGGTGGAGCTTTCTCCTGGATAACGGATCCGATTTTGGTTTTCCGGGAGAGTGTGGCTTTTTCAGCCGTCCGAGAGAGTTGGAGGATTGGGTTAAGGAGAGGCAGGGAAGAGGAGGATTTCCGATTGATGATGGTTGATGTTAGGAGGTTGATTTGAAAAGAAAAATGGCGGGCGCAAATCTCCGACGATACCAGTCCTCGCACGGCCACATCCGTGAGCAAAACCGCTCCTTTTCCCCTCACTTCCCGTCCCAGCAACCCTGCCACCACGCATAATGCGGATGGACACTGAATTGATTCTTCCAGTAGCCATGCAATCCCGAAGCGTTTCCCATCGCCAAGCGGCGACATCACGGTGAAACCACTTACAAATCGTTGATGCGGCCACATCGATAATTTGTAAGTCAGTCCTCTAATCTGTTAGATGCGCGACCTGAATTCATCCCTCGGGCATTTGTTAAATCGGGAATTTTTCAGCATGGAAGAAAACGATGGTGGCCGGAGCGGTCATTTGGACAAGGTTCCCCGCCACCTCGTGCTGGTAGGTGGCTGGCCCGGCGACGGTGAGGCGATTGGTGGCACCGTATTCAGAGGATTGATCGATGGGGGCGGCGCGGGCCAATGAGACCAAAGTGAGAAACACGGCGCTGAAGAGGAGCGCTTGGCCTGCCATGGAATGGCTGAGAATCTGCCGGGACTGGATGCGAGATGACGAATTCATGATCGTGTTTTTATTGAAAAAGCGGGTGATTTTGCCGAATCGGTGGACAAGTGGATTGCAATTTTCCGCGCTTCGGCTTTAAGGAAACGCACGAGTGCAGATTCAGTAAAATTACAAGTGCGGATGGGGACTCGATCCCATCACCACCCGCCTCTATCGCGACGAAACTCTCCCACAAGACCGCGCCAAAACCGCCCACTTCTGCGCCATGTGCGGTCCGCGCTTCTGCTCGATGAAAGTCCTGAGCCGAAAGAATAAGACTATCAAACTAGCGCCCAGCCCTTCTCCTCCCACCCCCCATCCTCTCTCCCCCTCTTTTCTGATCACTGCTTACTGCTCACTCAAAACTTCTTCCCACTTCCCCATTGCCCTCCCTGCCGCCGCTTGCAAGAACCCACCCAAACCCATGATTTCCCTCTCGCTATCCCCAGCACTTAAACGCCATCCGATGAGAATCAACGGGGGCATCCGCCAACACGCCGCCCAACAAGGCCTCTCCGATTACGAAGCAGTAGATTGGCTTCATGGTGTGTTTTAGTATTCAATTGATGTTGGATAGGCTGCGGAGACTGCGTGTTCCCGTGGTAGCCCACGAAAATCCTGAGCGCACCTCTTCTTCTTTCAAAGGCTTTGCCTTCATTGAGCTTCAGCCATAGAATCTCGCCGGATAATTGAAGATCATGAATTCGAGCCGTTTTCTAATGGAGTTGCTTTGGACGATTCTAAATTCGGCGTCTCGCGTGATTCGTGTTGGCGTGCTGTTGAAATCCGCTTTGATCGCGAGTGGATCTAACAATCCTCGTTTTGATAGAAGAATGGATCTATGAAAAAGAACTACCGCAGCCGCTGCGGGGACATCCTCTGCAAGGAACCCCCGCCCATGCCCGCCGTGCAGACAGGCAAGGATTTCCGCACCTTTTTCCAAGCCGTCCGCACTCTCGCCCATCGGCATTTGAATTACTGAGCCGTGGATTGTTTCCGCGGCGTGGCAGTGGAGGAAGTGCTTGCCTCAGCATCATCTCATGCGCCGGCGGTCACAGACCGAAACTACAGGGTTAAGAATAAATTCGCCAAGCGCAAGGACCCGGAAACCGGCAATCATTTGCTTGGAAACTGCCGATTTTCCGCTCAAGCTGAATGCGAGCATTCAACTAAAACCATTTTTATTCACATGTTAGAACATATCCTCGCCAAACGCATTGTCCCCGTAGTGGTTCTTGATCACGCTGATGCTGCAGAACCGCTTGCGGAGGCCCTGCTTGCCGGTGGCCTCGATATTATGGAAATCACCTTCCGCACTCCAGCGGCGGAAGAATCCATCCGGCGCATCGCGGCGCGGTTCCCGCAAATTTTGTTAGGCGCCGGGACTTTGTTGGAGAAGGACCAGGTTCAGCGCGCCAAAGATGCTGGAGCTACTTTTGGTCTCGCCCCGGGTCTCAATCCGCAAATCGTTGGATTTGCCCGCGAGATCGGCCTGCAATTTTCACCCGGAGTCATGACACCCAGTGATGTGGAGCAGGCTCTCGCCCTCGGATGCAGGTTGCTGAAGTTCTTCCCAGCGGAAACGGCGGGCGGAGTGAACATGCTCAAGGCCCTCAGCGGCCCCTACGGCCATACGGGAGTGAAATTTATTCCAACGGGCGGTATCTCCTCCGCGAATCTAACAAGCTACTTGAAACTCCCCGTGGTCGCCGCGATCGGTGGCTCATGGATGGTGGACCGCCAGCTCGTAAACGAAGGGAAATGGGCCGAAATCACCCGCTTGACCCAAGAAGCATTGGCAACTGCCGCAGCCTGAACTCCCGTCGCAATGATCGCAGGAATCGAACTAGGCGGAACCAAAACCGTAGTCGCCATCGGCACCGCAAAAGGAGCGATCCTCGAACAATGCCGATTTCCTACCGAAGCACCTGCCGAAACATTGGCTTACGCCGTGGATTGGCTGCGGGAACGCGGCACGCCTGCTTCCATCGGCATCGGTGCTTTCGGCCCGGTCGGAATCGTTCCCGGAAGGGAAAACTACGGAAGCATGCTCGAAACCACCAAAGCCGGGTGGAGTGGATTTTCCCTTCTAAAACCTTTATCGACTGCTTTTCCGCAATGCAAGCTGGTGCTGGAAACGGATGTGAACGCGGCTGCCCTCGGGGAGGCAAAGATCGGTGCCGCTGCCGGATTGGACGATGTCGCCTACATCACAATCGGCACCGGCATTGGCGCAGGAATTCTATCAGGCGGGCGGCTCACCCACGGCGCCTTGCATTCCGAGTTTGGACATTTGAAGGTTCCGCGCGCGCCGGGCGATGATTTCGCCGGAGTCTGCCCTTTCCATCAGGACTGCCTCGAGGGCCTTGCCAGCGGGCCAGCGATGGCGGCTCGCTGGGGCCGCCCCGCCCACGAACTTCCCAACGACCATCCTGCATGGGAAATGGAAGCATGGTATCTCGCCCACGGGATTCTCTGCCTGGTTGCGATCGTATCCCCCTCCCGGGTCATCGTTGGCGGGGGCGTCTCCCAAGCAGTTGGATTCCATGACCGGATCAACCAGATTCTTGAAAAAATCGCCGCAGGATATTTCCCACCCGTGCTTGTCCCCCATTACGTGGTCCCACCCGCGCTCGGGCAGGATGCAGGAATTTCTGGTGCCCTGCTTCTGACCGCCGCAGGGCTCTGAAGTCTCACAGGGGTTTGCTAAACCGATAGTGGGAAACGATCCATTCCTCGCCATTGCGGTAGCCCCACAACTCGGCACAGGCCATGAAGAAGACCCGCCAGTAACCCCACCAGCGGGTTTGTTGCTCCGCGCCGTAGGTTTCACCAATGATAGGAAAGAGCTCTTCACGCGCGGCATCCATGCGGCTGAGCCAGGCTTCGGAAGTTTTCTGGTAGTGTTTCCCATTCACCTGCCAGTGACCTTCTATTTTGAGCTGTTCTTGGAAATAGAGCAAAAGATCGTCCGAGGGCATCTGGCCTCCTGTGAAGAAATATCGTGCCATCCAGTCATCCTCACCCTTCGCCTCATAATGGTAGGCATACTCGCGGTGGGTGAAGATATGGACAAACAACTTGCCGCCTTTCTTCAACCATCCCGCCACACGACCGAGCAGAAGCTCATAGTTTTTCATATGCTCGAACATCTCCACCGACACCACACGATCAAAAACCTCCTCCCCTTCGCCGGGGTAGTGAATCATGTTGGCGGTTCTCACCTCCACGTTGGTCAGACCCCGCGCGGCGAGCTGGGAATCGATATGGATTTTCTGGGTGCGGGAATTTGAAACCGCGGTGATCTTCGAATTGGGATAATGAGACGCCATCCAAAGCGTGAGCGAACCCCAACCACAGCCAAGCTCGAGGATGCGCTGGCCATCCACCAATTCCGCACGCTCCGAGGTGATCGCCAGCATCCTCGCTTCAGATTCCTCGATGCTGGTGACTCCATCATCCCAGTAGCCCGAGCTGTATTTCATGTGCTTGCCTAACACGCGCTCAAAAAAACGGGTGGGAAGTTCATAATGCTGCTCGTTCGCCTCATCCGTGGAGATGGCAATGGGGCTTGCCCGCAGTTCGGCCACATGCTGCATCAGCTTCGCCTGGCGATCTTCGCAATTGAGCTTCTCGAAAGGTGCGAGAGTTCCGGCCAAGCGGCTGCGAATGCCGATGCGGATGAGTTTATCAGGCACGATTCCTTTGGCCAATAATTCGTCGGTATTTATCATGTTTATTCTAGGATGGTGATTAATGATTATTCTTGGGCGGCCATGGGATGAAAGAACTCGTCGATTTCTGGTAGCGGCGGTAAGCATCGCCTTTCCGCAAGACCGCTGCCGCTTCAGTAGGCGGAATCCCGGTCACGAAAAGCAGCAGATAGGTGATCAAACCGGGCGCGTGAAAGGTCGCCCAACCCATCGGCGAGCCACAAGCAAATAGATAGAACCCGCACCAGATCACGGCCTCAAAGAAATAATTGGGATGGCGGGAGTAAAACCAGAGTCCATCCTGACAAACGGCACTCGATGATTGGTTGGCCTTTTTAAACCCCGCCATCTGGGCATCTGCGGTGGCCTCACCCAGGATCCCGATCATCCAGACGATCAGTCCGATCGTTTCGAAAACTCCCCAGCGCGAGTCCGCATCGCGGGCAATCATCAGGAATGGAAGGGCCAACAGAACAACCGACAGCGCCTGCGCTTGAAAGAACCAGAAGAACTTGGCAGCCACATTACCCTTCCAAACTTCCCGCAGTTTGACATAGCGTGAATCTTCATCTGGATAGTGCTTGCGAATCCGCCGCTGCAAATGCCAACCCAGCCTGAAACTCCAAACGCCAACCATGGCCGCTGCCACCGCATGTTTCAAACTCCAATCACCCAGGGCGAGCCAAAGCACCGCCGTAATCCCGATGCCGAAAGCCCAAAGGGCATCGACCAAGGAATAGTTATCCACCTTACAAGCCCATAACCAGCCGACGAAAAACAGACCCGTCATCAGGGCAATTCCAATCCCCAACATCACCAAGGCGCTCATGGCAGAACCTCCCTCTTGCTTTCCACGGAGTTTCTCAAACGGATCAACATCGGCAAAACCGAAACCTTGATCAGCATTGCGGCCACTGGCGCGATCACCGCCCAAGCCACCACCCCATGGAGGGCGGCCATGCCAAAGTCCCTGGCGAACTGAAGTGGGTCTGCCTTGAATTTACCCACCAGCTCGGGAATCGAAAAAGAGAGGGGAGGCACACCGAACAGGCGCTCACCCAGATGGATGAAAACGAGGATCAGAGCCAAATGCAGCGGATAAACCGCTGTTTTGAAAACGTGGAGCACCGGCTGATTGAGACGGAACAGGTAACCCATCAGAAGACAAACCAAAGTGGTGGAACCCATGATGGGAAACACCCCGAAGACGATCCCCAAGGCGATGGTCCAGGCCAAACGATCCGCAGAGATTCCCTGGGTGAGTTGCGCAAGCACGGGTTTGAGCAGCCAGCGCCGCCACCAGCTTCCTTTCGCACCTTCGATCTCTGCATCCGGCTGGCTCATTGGGATCTCTGCTCCATCAGATGATGCCGCAGTTTGGGGTTGTTCGGGCGGGTATAGATTGCTTGGACCACGGAGATATTCCTCGAATCAAAGGCAGCTTCACAATATTTGAGATAATAATTCCAACTGCGGATGAATGCTTCATCAAATCCGTGGCCACGAACCTCATCCAAGACTGAGTTGAAGTTTTGATACCAGGTATTCAGCGTCATTGCGTAGTCCGCGCCAAGGTCCTCGAGATCATGCATGAATAAATCCCCCGTTTTGAGAAGCACCTGATTGATACGCCCGACACTCAATAAGAGCGAGCCGGGGAAGATATGCCTTTGAATCCAATCCACGTTCTTCTTGAGGCTGAGGTAGCTACAATCCGGGACAGTGATCATTTGAACGCCCAACAGGCCCTCCGGGGTGAGGACTTCAGCACACTTTGCAAAAAAAGAGTCGTGGTATTTATCACCTACCGCTTCCAACATCTCGATCGAGGCGATTTTATCAAAGGTTCCCGTGACGTGCCGATAGTCTTGAATCCGAATTTCTATCTTATCTTCCACTCCTGCATCGGCGATGCGCTTGCGTGCATACTCGGCTTGTGCATTCGAGAGGGTGAGGCCCGTCACCGTGCAACCGTAGTTCTTCACCGCGTGAACGGCGAAACCACCCCAGCCGCAGCCGATTTCCAAAACCCGGTCACCTTGGGTCAGTTTGAGTTTACGACATAGGGCATCGTATTTGCCGATTTGTGCTTCTTCAAGCGATTGTCCCGAGTGATCAAAGCGGGCACTCGAATAGGTCATTGATGGATCGAGCCAGAGTTGATAGAAATCATTTCCAAGATCATAATGCTCTGAAATATTCCTGCGGCTGTTTTCCACCGAGTTCTCGCGTTTGAGGTGGCGGAACCAGTTGACGATTTTCAAAATATTGACCCCAGGCAGGCGGGATGATGAAGTTTGCGCCCCTTGGAGCGCGTTCACGTTGAGGATGAACCATCGGATCACAGCCGCGATGTCGTCGGTGTCCCAGATCCCATCGGTATAGGCTTCACCCATTCCGATGTTCCCATAAAACGCGCAGCGTTTGAAAAACTCCCGCTCGTTCTTGAGGAAGACCCTTGCGGTGACGACCGCGCCGGGTTTTCCGAAGTGCCGCACCTCACCATCGGGATACTCCAGCCGCAGGCCACCGAGCGGCATTTGATTCAGGAGTTTCACCACCATGCGCTCGGCAAATCCGAACGTGGCTTTGGCAGTGGTGACTTGTGGCACCATTTCATTTTCAAAATCAGTCAGCGCATTCATGGTTGATTCTTTTTCAAACTTGGATGGGGGCGGAGAACATCGAGCTGGACCTCAAGACGCTCGCTCTTGCGTAAAAACGGCACCTTTTTGAGCCAAAGCAAAAACGCATGCCAATGGATCATGCCGATGATCTTGAGCGACATGGCTGGATATTTCAATGCATACCACAAAAGCCGCGATCCGGTGAGAGGCTTGCGCTGGCCTCGGATGGCACTGACAAGCATGCATTCCCCGCCATCGTAGTCGTCAATATGCACCTTCCATGCTTGATCTGGCGTACCGAGGCGGAAATCAAACTGAAGCGAGGGATCGGAGAACGGCGAGACGTAGAAGTTCTTGGCGATTCGCAGGTTCCATACCCCGTCCGGGTTTCTTTGGGGGAGGGCGAAAAGTTTCATCTCATGGAAGGTATTCACCACCTCGGCCACAGCGACG
Organism: Verrucomicrobiales bacterium; assembly: GCA_038221745.1. Taxonomy (GTDB): domain Bacteria; phylum Verrucomicrobiota; class Verrucomicrobiia; order Verrucomicrobiales; family Akkermansiaceae; genus Luteolibacter. The sequence continues at coordinate 236 of JBBRIB010000090.1, read as the reverse complement.
ATCGGCTCTCCAGTGGCGGATTCGATGTAGTAGAACGACACAGGGTTGAAGCCGTAGCCAAGAACCCGAGGGAAAGTGATCAGCCGTATCTTCGCATCGGACGGGCAGTTGAGTCCTTGCGCGAGCAGCCATCTGGTCAGGTTCGGCCGGATGCCTCCAGCATCGCCCAGATCGATGTGGTCCTTATCGAAGATCGAAAAGAGATTGAATCGATTATGACCAAAAAAAGTGGTTTT
>JBBRIB010000089.1:0-9041 GCA_038221745.1 Verrucomicrobiales bacterium | reverse complement strand
GTCGGATGCTGGATCTGGAACCAAAGCAAAGGACGCCACGGCAGTCTCAATCTATCAAAAGCCATCCAGCAGTCCTGTAATCCATACTTCAATAAACTTGCCAACACCATCGGATGGAAGGCGATGGTCGATGGCTGCCAGATGGTCGGAATCGGGAAGCGCACAGGCATCGAACTTCCCAAAGAAGAACCCGGGATTCTGCCCGGAAGCCGCGCGTGGCGGGCTGCAAACCCCAATGCAAGCATGACACCTGCCCTCACTGCGTTTTTATCAATCGGCCAGGGCGATACCTTGGCGACGCCCCTTCAGATCTGTGCCGTCGCCTCCACCATCGCCAATGGCGGGAAATATTATAAACCTCGGATTGTCAAAAAAGCCATCGCCGAGGATGGTAAAGTCATAATCCAGGATATTCCAAAACTTGAATTGGATCTTTGCCAAGCGGGCATGAAGCCCAGCGATATGGAACTCATCCGCAAAGGCATGTGGATGGCTGTCAATCAAGCGGGCGGCACCTGTGGTAAAGTCAAGCATCCGAAGGTTGAAATCAGCGCGAAAAGCGGCACTGCCCAAACCGTGGACAACGGAGTGAAGTCTAACAACTCTTGGATCATGAGTTTCGCCCCCTACGAAAATCCCAGGTATGCAATTTGTATTATGGTGCAGAGCGCAGGCTCGGGCGGCGGCGTTTGCGGCCCGCTCGTGAACCTCGTTTATCGCGGGATTTTTGCCCAAGAAGCGGGAGTCAGGCTTCCGCTCAATCGCCAAACCGAGGCGGTGGGAAATCTCACCCGGATAGAGAAGACCATCGAGATCAAACCCGAAGTCATCGCCGCTGTGGAGGCGGGCGATCAAACTCCCGCGCCGGAAGCGATCAACGCCGCCGCCCAAACCCAACCCAGCGAAGCTGCTGATATTGGCGAAACTGGCGAGGAGGTGGGTGAGGTAGTCCCGAGCACAACTAATCCACCTGTTGACAACGCCACCACCCCTGCACCCACCATCACTCCGGAAGTGGATGCTGAAGGCTCAGCCATTCCCAAGGCTATCCCCGTTTCTGAATAATATAAAACCATTCCATATACTCACCCCTTACATTCACCCTCAAAACCATTTAAATCATGATCCAACATATCAAAAGACTCCTCGGCATTGGCAAACCAGATCCATCCCGAGGCAACAGCATTGTCGTCAACGTGGAAAAACTCGAACGCCGGGTCGCACTGTTGGAAAACGGTGTGCTGGAAGAATACACCGTCGAGCGGGAAGGCGATCAAAACATCGTCGGTGGTATTTTCAAAGGCCGCGTCAAAAACATCGAACCCGGCCTCAAGGCACTTTTTGTCGATATCGGCCTCGATAAAAATGCCTTCCTTCACTTCTGGGATGCCATCCCCGCCGCACTCGATGGTGGATTGGAAGAAATCCAGCGTGAGGGCTCCAGTAAAGGCAAGCAGCAGAAAAAAATCACCTCCAAGGATATTCCAGATATCTATCCCGTCGGCTCGGAGATTGTGATTCAAGTTTCCAAAGGCCCCATCGGCACCAAAGGACCCCGCGTCACGACGAACATTTCACTCGCTGGCCGCTACCTGGTCCTGATGCCCTTCACCGAGCAGTTCGGGATTTCCCGCAAGATCGATGATCCGAAAGAACGCGCCCGTCTTCGTAAAATCGTCCAGAAACTCTCGGTCCCGGAAGGCATGGGAATCATCATGCGGACGATCGCCCAAGGCACGCGTGCCCGCCACTTCGTGCGTGATCTCGCCATGCTGCTAGAGCAGTGGGATGAAATCGAAGCTCGCCGCGCAAACAATCCTGCGCCCGTTTGTATTTTCCAAGAACCCGGCCTCATCGAGCGCACCGCCCGTGATTTCCTCACCGATGAGATTGATCAGGTGATGTGCGATGATGCGGAGACCACCGAGATGATCCGTAACATTGCCGGAAAAATCTCCCGCCGTGCCAAGCGCCGCGTCCATTACATGCCCACTACCGGTCAGCCGATTTTCGAGCGTATCAACATCCAAAAGCAAATCGATGAGGCCTTCTCCCGCCAAGTCTGGCTCCCTTGCGGCGGCTACATCGTGATCGATGAAACCGAAGCGTTGATCGCCATCGACGTCAACACCGGGCGTAACCGTGGTTCCAAGGATGTCGATAAGATGATTCTCGAAACCAACGTTGAGGCGGCCCAGGAAGTCGCCCGCCAACTGCGTTTGCGCAACATCGGTGGTCTTGTGGTCATCGACCTCATCGACATGCGCCACCGCAAGGATCAGCAGACCGTTTACAAGGCCATCAAGGATCGCCTCAAAAAGGATAAGGCGAAGACCCAGGTGCTGCAGATTTCCCCCATCGGCCTGATGGAAATGACTCGCCAGCGCCTCAACGAATCCTTGCGGGACTCGATGTATGAGCCGTGCCCCTACTGCCAAGGCCGCGGTCGGGTGAAGACTCCCATGACCATGTCCGTGGAAATTCAACGCCGTCTCAATACCGTCATTCAGAAGCATCGTGATTCCGTCGGAGACATCATCGTCATCGTCAACAGTGATGTCCTCAATCGCTTCAAATCTGAAGATGCCAAACTCTTGGTGGAACTTGAGCGCTCCCACTCGGGGCGGCTGATTTTCCGTTCGGATCCGACGCTCAATCGTGAACGGTTCGCCATCATGGATGCCACCACCGAAAAAACCATCGATCAAGGGTAAGGATCTGCTTGTCCCTTGAAGAAGTTCGCTATCATAATCCTCCATTATAATGTCACGTAAAACGAAAATTATCATCACGCTCGGCCCCGCCACTGAATCCGAAGAAATGATCGGAAAACTCATCGATGCAGGCACCAACGTTTTCCGGCTCAACATGAGCCATGCCAAGCACGAATGGGCGGCGGAGATGACTCAACGCGTCCGCCGGCAATCGGCGCAGCGGAATGCACACATCGCGGTTCTTTTCGATCTCACCGGCCCTTCCATCCGCACGGGTGATCTTGAAAAACCCTACACACTCGCCGAGGGCGATACCGTGGAGTTCCGCAAGTTCAATGCGGATGCCACCGTGCCACTTTCCACCACCGTCAACTATGATGGACTGATGGGTGACGTGATGGTGGGCAACACCCTTGTGGTGGACAATGGTGCCCTGCTCATGCGCATCGATGTGGTGGAGGCGGATCGCATCCTATGCCATGTGAAAACTCCGGGAACGATGGGTTCAAGACGCCACATCAATCTGCCCGGCGTGAGGCTGAATCTGCCTGCCCTGACGGAGAAGGATCATAAAGATCTCTCGCTCGCCGTGGAGTGTCGTGCGGACTATATTGCCGGCTCATTTGTCCGGGACTCCGCTCACGTGAGAGAACTCCGTGCGGCAATGGTCGCCCTTGAAGGTGAGGCGCAGATTGTTGCGAAAGTGGAGGACCAGGAAGCCATCCGTAACATCGATGCCATCATCAATGAAGCGGATGTCATCATGGTCGCCCGCGGGGATCTTGGGACGGAGGTTGAATTTGAAGAACTACCCATTCTCCAACGCCGCATCGTCAAGCGCTGCCACGAGCTGGGTACCCGCGTCATCGTGGCGACCCAGTTGCTCGAATCGATGATCACCAACCCGACTCCCACTCGTGCGGAGGTGACGGATGTGATGAACGCCGCTTACGAAGAGGCGGACTGTTTGATGCTTTCGGGCGAGACCTCCGTCGGGCGCTATCCAGAGCGCTGCGTGGACGCGCTGGTGAGGATTTCCTCCCGCATCGAGCGCTCCGGAGGGCATGGCTTCGGCCAGTGCGCCTTGTTGCGTGATGAGCGCCAGAAGACCGCGCGTGCTGCGGTCACTCTCGCCGATTCATTGCCAGATGGCCGTCTCGTCGTCCTAACCCGCCGCGGCGTATTGGCCAATCATGTGGCGATGCTGCGCCCCCGCACTTCCGGGTTCTATGCGTTCACTCCGAAAGAAACCGTTTGTTGCAAACTCTCCCTCACTCGCGGCATTCGCGCCTTCAAGCTCTCATTCGCTTCGAACATTGAGGAGACCATCCAGCGCGTCAGTGAGCTTCTGCTCAAGGAAGGTCTGGTGCGGCCCGGCACTCCGCTGGTGATTGTTTCAGATATTCTATCAGATCACTTTGCGGCAAATTCGATTTTGCTGCATCATGCGTGAGCAAACATGAATTTTATCGTTCGATGAATCTTCTCCGTGGTGATTGTTTAAAGGTTCTACCCAAGCTGGCAGAGCAGTCGTTTGATCTCGTTGTCACTTCTCCTCCCTATAACCTCGGGATAAGTTACAAGAGTTTCAAAGACACCGCACCACGCGAAGAATTCCTCGCTTGGTGCAAGAAATGGGCGGCTGAGGTCAAGCGGGTGATGGCGGATGACGCGTCATTCTTTCTGAACGTGGGGGCGGCCCCCGCCAATCCGCTTTTGCCCCATCAACTGATCCTTGCCCTCACGGATGGCGAGAAACCTTTGTTTGTGTTGCAGAACACTTTTCACTGGATCAAATCCATCACCATTGAAACCCGTGCGGACGAACAAATCAGTGCCGGGCATTTCAAACCGATCAATTCGCAGAGATATGTGAACGATTGCCATGAGTATGTTTTTCATCTCACCAAAACGGGCAACGTGACATTGGATCGACGCGCCGCCGGCGTGCCGTATGTGCATAAATCAAACATCGCCCGCTGGGGCCACACGGGTGGGGCGGATCTTCGCTGCCGGGGAAACAATTGGTTCATTCCGTATGAGACGATCAATTCCAGGGACAAGGATCGCCCGCATCCGGCGACGTTTCCGGTGGCTCTAGTCGAACAATGTGTGCGGATTCATGGCAAAGGCCCCGGCACCCGGCTCTTGGATCCCTTTCTTGGCATCGGCACCTCGGCCGTTGCTGCTGCAAACCAGAAGATCGAGCGGTTCACGGGAATTGAGCTGGACGAATTCTACCTCGCGACGGCGAAGGAGCGCTTGAGCGGGGCGCTTGATCCCTTTGCGGGTGAACTGCCTTTGGGGTAGTAGAGCGGATTGAAACTATTTTCTTCTATCACCCTTCAGGTTTGTCTAATTGTCGTCGGGAAGAAAAGCCCTTGTCCAAATCACCATGAACTCCGCCCTCCACCGCTTGATCCTCGATGCCTTTGAAGAGCGAGCGACGGATGTGTTTCTGCTGGAAGACGAGGCCCCGAGGGTGCGCATCGAGGGGGCGCTGTCAATCCTCCATCCAGGCCCGATTCCTCGTGAAAACATGCAGGAGTTTTGGACAAGCTGCGGGGTGGTGCCAAATGCAGCGTCTCAAGGTGAGGCGGATGTCTCATGGCATTTGCCGGGCGGCGGGCGGGTGCGGGTGAATCTCTATCACACCCTTGGCAGGCTGGCAGCGGCGATCCGGCCCATCGGCATGCAGGTCCCTACTCTCGCGGAACTCGGCCTGCCCGCGAAGCTGTTCGAAACCTGGGTCCAAAAACGCAGTGGTCTGATCTTGGTGACCGGACCCACGGGATCGGGAAAGTCCACCACCGTCGCCTCGTGTCTGGACTGGGTGAACCACCATGAATCGAGACACATTGTGACCTTGGAGGATCCCATCGAGTTTGTTTTTCAGAACGATCTTTCCTATTTCTCCCAACGTGAGATTCGGCTTGATTCAGAGAGTTTCGCGTCCGGCTTGAGGGCCTCTTTGCGGCAGAGTCCCGACGTGATCTTCATCGGAGAAATTCGTGATGCAGAGACGGCGATCACCGCACTCCACGCCGCCGAAACGGGCCATTTGGTGATCTCGACGCTTCACAGTGGCAGCGTGGTGGAGACACTGGACCGCTTGTGCCGCTTGATTCAGGCGGAGAGCCACAGCACTTTACATCTGCTTGCATCACAGCTGATAGGGGTGGTTTCCCAACAACTTCTTCCGAGGGTGGGTGGAGGGCTTTTCCCCGTTTTGGAGTATTTTCAAAACGAAGCCGGCACGCGCCGGTGGATTCTGGAAAATCGCTTTGCGGAGCTTCGGGATCATCTCAACAAAACCCGTAATTCGGAATCATGTTCCCTTTTGGAATACCTTGTCGCTTCCGTCCAGCAGGGCTACATTGAACCTGACACCGCCCGCAGCATCTGCCCTCGTCCGCAAGATTTTGATCGCGTGATGCGGGGGATCACCGGCTGAATTCCAAAACCCAATATCATGGCTCGTGACATCACAGACTATCTAAGGGAAACCATCGCTCGTGGTGGCTCAGACCTTCATCTCAGCGCTTGGGCACCTGCTTGTGCCCGGATCAATGGCTCGATCATCCCTTTCGATAAGATCGTTCTCCCGCCAGAGACGGTTAGGGATCTGATTTTTGATACGCTCACGGAATCCCAGCGCGCCACTCTGGAGCTTGAGCTTGAGCTTGACTATGCGCTTCAGGTCGAAGGGGTGGGGCGATTCCGCGGAAACGTCCATCTCGCGCGAGGCCATGAGGAGGCGGCCTTCCGTTTCATCAACAAGGAGATTCCCGATTTGGAGAAACTCGGACACGGTGCGATGGCCGATTATTTTTGCCGTCTGAGAAGCGGCCTTATCCTCGTAACGGGTATCACGGGTTCAGGAAAATCCACCACGCTCGCCTCGATGGTCCGACGGATCTCGGATACGCGGAGTGGTGTGATCATCACGTTGGAAGATCCCATCGAATACACCTTCCAACACAGTTGCTCACTCATCAAGCAGCGGGAAATTGGCAACGATTCCCGCAGTTTTCCCAAGGCACTCCGCCAAGCCCTGCGCCAGGATCCTGACGTGATCGTGGTCTCGGAGTTGCGGGATCTGGATACGATCCGCATTGCTCTCACAGCGGCGGAAACCGGCCACCTTGTTCTTGCGACCCTTCATACATCGGATGCACCGCAAACGATTGACCGGATCGTGGACGTTTTTCCACCCGACCAGCAGCCGCAGATCATCACCCAATTGGCAGGAGTCCTGGAAGGCATCATCTGCCAAAGATTGATTCCGCGGGCGGACGGGCAGGGGAGGGCGCTTGCCTCCGAGGTTCTCAGGCCCAGCCATGCCATCCGTAATTGCATCCGCGAGAAGCGCATGGAACAAATCATCGGCCTGATGGAAATCGGTCACAAGGATGGGAACCAGACCATCGATGACAGCATCCTCAAGCTTTTGAAATCGAAAATGATCACCCGGCAGGAAGCACTGTTTCATTGCCGGGATCGGAAATTGTTTGATGACGATTCCGATGATTCAAAAAAACGTAAGTCCTTGTGGTAAGCGCGCATGCAGAATCCAATTTCTACTGAAAAAACCGCAGCCCTCGGGCAACGGATGATTGCGCTCGGGATCCGTGATGATGAATTGGTGGAGAAATTCGTGAGAGGCTCGGGTGCTGGCGGGCAGAAGATCAATAAAACGTCGAATTGTGTTTTTCTGAAGCACCTGCCTACCGGGGTGTGCATCAAGTGCCAGATGGATCGCTCGCGGGAAATGAACCGCTTCCTTGCCCGGCGGGAACTCTGTGAGCAGTTGGAAATGATCCGTGATGGCAAGGCCAGCGCCAAAACCCAGGCGATCGAGAAGATGCGCCGCCAGAAACGCCAACGCTCGCGCAGATCAAAGCAGCGCTCGGTGGCGGACAAGCGGATGGTTTCTAACAAGAAATCCCTGCGCCGCCCGCCTTCGGCGGATTGAGCGGGAGGGGATAGATGAGGAGTAAGAAATACTGAATTTGATCTTCGCCTCAAATCCTTCAATCGCTCCATCGCCGTGCTCGCACTTACCGCTGTGGCTGCTGGGTCTCGCAGCAGGCCGTTGCCATGGCATCTTGCCACGTCCTAACCCTCACCCCACCGGGGCGGTAATCCGCATGACCACCGAAGGTAATTGTAGAAACCGCCAAAACGAGCACAAACTCTGTCCAGTGCGTAGCATATTCCGCCGATGCTTTTCCACGACTGAATCTGGCGTAATGCTGAAAAAAAACCATACGGAAGGACGGACAAAATCAATACTGAGGTAAGGATTGCTTCACAATATGACGCTATACCAACGTCGGCAAAGAATGGATTACGAATCGGCTGCAAATGGGCTATCACGCCTCCGTGAGGCGGCAACTAGAGATAGTAAATCGAGAAAAAACTTCAAAGAAAACTCAATGAAATTGATAAACTGTGGCACTGCGGGGACTGGTACCCCAAACCAGATCCACAACCTCCTCCAAAAAATCGCCCCGGCCGAAAAAGCCCCCCAAGCGCCTAGAGATCAGGCCCCGAAATCCCAGAAACGTCGCCAACTCGGCAAAAACGCCCTCAACCTCGACTACCGCCAGGAAAGCCAGCACTACTTCGGAGTTGATCTCACCGAAGTGGACGGCCTCGGCCCCTCCGTGATCCTCGCCCTGCTCAGCTAAATCGGCAACCGCCAGCAGCTCCTAGATTCATTTAAAAGCGCTAACAGCTTCTGCGCTTGGCTAGGCCTTTGTCCCTGCAACGCGATCAGCGGCGGTAAGGTTCTGCGCAGCGCAACGCGCAAAACCAAAAACCCGCTAAACGAAGCCCTGCGCCTCGCGGCCTTCGGCATATCGAGAGCCTGCAGTCGTCTCGGAGAATATTGCCGCCGGATGAAAGGGCGCCTCGGGAAAGCACAAGGCATCACCGCCACCGCCCACAAACTTGCCCGTATCCTCTACGCCCTGATTCAAAGCGGTTCACCCTACAGCGTAAACACCGCCTTCCCACCCAAGCCGCAAAACGAGAGCAAACAGCGGCGGCAACTCGAAATCCTCGCCCAAAAACTGGGCTTACAAGTCACTCCAATCCCTGCAACCACATTAACTTAATCAAGAGGAACCCAAAAAGACTGCGGGGACTGGCCCCAAAGAGACCCAAAAAGAAAAATTAATCGCCCGTCAGCGGGTATGCTCCGGCATGATCATCGTTTTGTGTAGAGTGAGTTCCGGCTGCCCCTTGCCAGCGATGACTTCCACCACGTCGAAGCTGACGAACAGCCCGTCCCTATTTTTATCCTCCGGTCCGGCTTGGGCA
>JBBRIB010000088.1:0-9052 GCA_038221745.1 Verrucomicrobiales bacterium | reverse complement strand
TGCTGGTTTCGGAGAAGCGCTTCGGCAGCGCGGGATTCTCGTTGCTGGATGTGAGTAATCTCTACGATGAGAATCCGGCGACCCTCCCCCAGATCATCGGGCGCTATTCCTTCCCGAATGTCACCAGCCCTGCGGGCTATGACGGCTATTCGTTTTCCCCCGCAATGCAGGGATCGCGCTACGTCTTCGCGCCAACGGGAGCGAACGGACTCCATGTGGTGGACACCACCGATCCTGCCAAGCCGGTCCAACTCGCTTACCGGAATGTCTCGCAGCTTTCGAACCTCACCCTGCGCGCGGGAGTGGTGATCGGGAATCTGCTGATCCTCAGCTCTTCCACTTTTCCAACCCAATTCGACGGCAAGGTCCTGCTCCTCGACATCAGCGACCCCGCGAACCCGACGCAGATCGCCGCTCCCTTCGATGTCCGCATCGGCTATCAGGGCTTTGTCTATGGGTCGCACTTTTTCGGGGCTCAGGACGGAGCGCTCGGGTCCTACAATTTTGCCGCTCCGGCGAACATCACGAAGACCACCTATAATCTGGCAGCGGGAGCGACCTTGACCAATACGGAGTATGGCTTCGGAAAAGACGGGTTTGCCTTCATCGGGCACTATCCCGGCGCGACTAACCGCTTGGCGATCCGAAGTCCGGCGCAAGTAGCGATCTCGACGCGCTCGCGGCCTATGTGAATTCGCTGACCGGCGTCTGTCGCAGCCCGCATCGCCAGACCGACGGTGCACTTACGCCGGACGGCCTCGCCGGACGCATGATCTTTGACCAGCAGGGCTGCTTCGCCTGCCATGCCGGCACGACGTTCTCGGACAGCACGCGAGGAGCGCTGCACCGCGTCGGCACGCAGAAAGTTTTGTCCGGCAGCCGGCTCGGTGCAGCGATTCCCGGTTTCGATACGCCGAGTTTGAAAGGTCTTTGGCGTTCGGCGCCTTACCTCCACGACGGTTCGGCCGCGACGCTCGATGATGTGTTAATGTCAGCCAACGCCTACGATTTCCACGCTCCGGTTTCCGCTCTGACGGCCTCTCGGCGCGCACAGCTCACCGCATACTTCTTGCAGATAGACGATCTCGAACCGGCCGCAAACCAGACGGCGGTGCCGGTATTCTCGACCAATCTCGCGGTGCCGGCGGATCAAGTTCGCGGTAAGTTCGTGCTCACGCTTACTTTCAGTGAACCGGTCACCGGACTCGAGCCGGGCGACCTCCAGGTTATTAATGCAACGCTGCGCAATCTACAGGGGAGCGGCAGCGTTTACACCGTGCAAGTCACACCATGGAGCCGTGGGCCGCTCACGGTCACGCTTGCCGCAAACTCGATCAAATCGGGTGGCTTGCCGAACTCCGCACCGATGAATTTCCACGTGCTGGCCCATCGCCATATCGGCTACCGCTACGCCAAGCTCGTCGCGGAAAGCGGCACCGGTCCATGGGCATCAATGGCCGAGTTCTACCTGAGGTCAGGCGGAAGCCAGCTGGCCCGCACCGGTTGGAGCATCCATTCTGTAAGCAGCGAGCAGACATCACCGGACAACAAGGCTTCTCGGGCGCTCGACGGCCTGGCCAACACTTACTGGCATACCCGCTACAACGACACGAACCCGCCGACGCATCCCCACGAAATCGTCTTTGATCTTGGCGGATTTCGGGTCTTCGACACTTTCGAGTATCTGCCGCGCCAAGATGGAAACCTCAACGGCACCATTGGCGCATTCCGGCTCCTCGGCAGCGGGGATGCCTTGAATTGGGAGCAGATCGATCAAGGCGCATTTGCTTTGAACAACAGCGCCAAGATCGAACCTCTCCAGATTCTCCCTGCCAGCGCATTGGATCGCTGGATCGAATCGCAGTTGAGCCCATCGGGCCCGCAATCTCTGCTTTACTGGAGCGCTGATGGCGATGGCGATGGCCGCCCCAATTGGCTGGAGTGGGTCGCCCTGAGTTCGCTCAACCAGCACGATGTGGGCCCCGCATTCACTCTTAAGCCGGAAATCCTCACCGATTCCAGTGACAACCGGAAATACCTCGGCGTTTCCACGCCGATCAATCCCGAGGCGGCGGACCAGCTTTTCTGGATCGACTCCAGCACTGGCCTTTCAGTCTGGAAAGCCGAGTCCATCAATGGCACGCGCATCGATCTCCCGACCGATCCGCTGAATCAAGACGGCACCAAAGTGATCCGCTTCATCGACAGCGTAGCGGTCATAGACGCACCGAAGCGGTTCCTCCGCCTGCAACTCAGAATGAAGGCTCCCGCTCCCTGATTACCGCCCAACACCCGCTGGGCGGTTCACGCGTCGTCCTCTGGCGGCTATCCTCCAGTCAGAAACCCCGATGAATTCCCGAACAACATAACCATACATTCTCAAAGCCATCACAAGTTATCTCCTGTCAATAAGCGAGGACGCTGGGACCTTACACGCGGCTAAGGCGGGCGAAGTTATTTATGACGGCTGGCATCTGATGAGCGAGGGCGGCAGTAGCATTTGATAGATCGTTAGTGCCTATGAGCTGGCTGAGGTCGCGTAGGTGTTTCGTTTCCCGACCGAAATCGATGAGAAAGCAGGTATCGAACGGACAAGATTTTACTTATCACGTCGGTTGCGGCCTTCCAAATATGAACCCGGCGAAGATTGGAAACCAAAAGGGGATCTCCAATCTTCGCCGGCTTATTCATACCCAGGGGGAAATAAATCGGGGAAACTGTTACCCTGCTCGCAGCGTATGCTTTCGAGGAGAGAACCACACTCACGGCGACAGCCAAGAGATACTACGTTTTTATTGATAATCATATACCGTGATCGATCATACGTATTCACGGTCTCTTGCACGGGCTCGAAACGAAAAAACCGGCGGAGAACGAATGGGGGGGACTTTCGATCTGCGCCGGCTTTTTGAAGCGATTGGGGGGATGTTTGAACTCGGGGGGAAGTTCTTTGTCAGCGCTCGCTCCTCGGGGGGAAGGGTTACTTGCGGCGACACATGAGAGATATCCCATTTCCGGCCCATTCGATATACCACGATCACGTGTTTTTTCATCTTGCGCCCCGAAGCTTGTGGGCTGCTGACAAAAAACGTCCTTTTACGCTGCAATCCCGTCTTGCCGCCCGCAGCCGCGCCTGCTTCCATGCCTGACCCGACCTTTCGCAACACATGGCAAACAAAGACGTCACCGATCCCGCCCGCATGGAAAAAATCGTCTCACTATGCAAGGTGCCGGGTGACCAAATCGCCTTCCTCCGCCCGGAGACGGCCCACAGCCACACCCCGCATGACGGCAATACTTATTCACGGCCACGAACGACCAAACGGTTCTTCCGGTTGCGTCGCGTTCACCGAAGCTGAGGAGTCGAGTTGGAGTACCTTCAGCGCTTTGGTGAAAAGTCACTCATTTCCCTGCAAATATAATCGGCTCGATCCGATCCCTATAACAATCATTTATGACGTTATGGCACCACCAAATTATGTATGGAAACCAGGTCATAAGATTGCTTCTCCGTGCAATAACGGATGGGGTCCTCTTGTTGTAACATTGTTCTTGATTCTGTTGAAATAACGGATGGTACCAGTCCTCTCGCATTGTAACATTGTTCTTGATTCTGTTGAAATTTGATTGAAGCTTCGTCATCGTTAGACCGTTGCGTTTTGAATATCCCGGGCAAACTATCATATCATGGCCTGCGGTGATGGGGGGCAAAGTGATCTTCATAGAGAAGGAAGATCATCTGTTCTTTCTGAGTGGCTTGAGTCGTGTTTGCGGGAGTCATGGCTGGCATGCGCATGCTTGGGTGCTCAGGGGAAATCATTTTCATCTGCTCTTGGAGATGCCAGAAGCCAACCTCGTTTCCGGTATGAGGAATCTGTTGGGATCCTTCGGGCAGGCATGGAACCGCCGCCATCAGCGCCACGGGCATGTGTTCCAAGGGCGCTATAAGTCGATACCCGTCAACGGTGAGCAGGCATCCGATCCGTAACAGTTCCGGGTGGTGGCGGATTACATCCACCTCAATCCGGCACGAGCAGGATTGGCCGGGGGAGTGCGGGGGAAGCTGACGGAATACGAATGGAGCAGCCTGCCTGCCTATCGACGCGGCAAAAGGCCGACATGGCTGGTGTGCGAGCGGGTGCTCGGAGCCTTTGAACTCGCACACAACGGACGGGGACGGCGGGCTTACGTGGAATACCTGGAAAAACGTGCGGCGAACGATGGAGGAAACCTTTCCGAAGCGTCGATGGCAGCGCTGCGAAGAGGTTGGTATCTGGGAGACGAGGCGTTCCGGGATCGTTTATTGGATTTCGTGAAGAAGGGTTCCAAGATCTTGGTTAAAAAGGGCAGTCACGCGGCAGCGCCGATCAGGCGTCACGGCGAGCTTGAAGCGGAAAAGATCGCGGTGAAAGGCTTGAAGCAATTCGGCTTGGTGGATGAGGCTGGCAGCTTTAGCCCGAGTCGCAAAGGAGATCCCCGGAAGGTGGCATTGGCATCAGTGGTCAAAGCACACACCAGTGTCGGCAACGAATGGCTGGCAATCCGCCTGGAAATGGGCCATAACCGCTCGGTAAGCCGCCTGATTAGGCAAGGTAATAACGATGATAAAATCAAAAAACTATGCGCAAAGCTTACAAAATTGTTACCGTGCGAGGACCCTGTCCACTCGGTGCCGATGACCGGCGAGTTCAACGTCCGCAATGCCGCAATGGCCGTGGCCTGCGCGACTTTTGCCGGCCTGACAGTAGAGGAAATCCGCAATGGCTTGGAAAGCTTCAAAGGCGTAGCCCGTCGCCAGGAATTCAAAGGCGAAGTGAACGGCATCAAAGTCATCGACGACTTCGCGCACCATCCCACGGCCATCAAGCTCGCGGTGCAAAGTTTGCGCCAGCGGCACCCGGATTCGCGCTTATGGGTTTTATTCGAGCCGCGCTCCAACACCACCCGCCGTGCCATTTTCCAAAACGAACTTGCCGAGGCTCTCGCACTCGCAGACTTCGCCGTCGTCGCCGCCATTCCTGATCTTCATAAAATCCTGGAAAACGATCGGCTCGATCCTACCAAACTCTCCACCGACATCGCCCGCCTCGGCGGCATCGGCTACTACCTGCCAGACGTGGAAACCATCGTTGCCCAAGTGGTTGAAAACGCGCGGCCCGGAGACATCATCGCCGTGCTCAGCAACGGCGGCTTCGGTGGCATCCATCAGAAACTGCTCAACGCTTTGGAAAAAGATACCGCCCTTCTCACAAAATAGCCGCACCCGCTTTCGGGTGAGGCATAAGAACAATTTCACCCCCATGAAAAGACCGTCCTAATCGTCGGCATCCTCGGCATCCAGCACCTTACGCGCCTCGCGAAGCCGGTCCTCGGTTTGTGCCAACACATCGATGATTTTAAAACGGGTTTCATACCGCCATTTCGGAGTGGCGAGGGCGTCCTCTTCCGCAGAGTCGAGAGCGCCCAGGGCATCGCGGAGGTAGGCACGCGCTTTCTTCAGGCGGACGATGACGTTGCCAGCGATGGATCGTTCCGGCGGCCATTCGTCGTGGCGGGATGCCATGCCGAGGGCTCCGGCGAGTTTCGCGCTGGCGCTGCTCACGCTGTTGACGATTTCCCGCAACGGATGCTCGTCCTGAGCATCCTCCGCGACCCATCCGGCGTTCTGGACATCGTGGTAAAGGCCGATTGCCAGGTCGCAGCATTCCTCCACCAGCGGATGGCGCTCTTCTTCGAACTGGTTCTCACCCTTCCATTTTTCCGCTTCCAGATCGACGAATGCCTCCTCCGCGATGCTATTCATTTCCTCGATCCAATTCCGCCGCTCCTCTTGTGCTTCTGGGGTGAGTTCGGGATCCTTTTCACCGCGTTCCCGCATCAATCGCAGGCGTTCCTCGGCATAGACCTTGTCAAAATCCATGATATCAAGCTCCCCCCTTTCGAGCCGGGCCGTCACGCGGTCAAGCAGCAAGTCCATCCTCGCATCCTCGGCATCGGCTTGCGCTTCTTCCAATGATTGCGGTTGGTCATCATCATCCACCACCGGCGCCGCAGCCACCGCCGCACTGATCCGTTTCATGAAATCCGCCATCGCCTCCGAGCTTACAGTTTGCTGGGCGGCCTCCTCCTCTGCGGTAGGGATCCACGCGGGCTCCGCGTCAAGATCGAGCTGATAGTGCGCAGCCTCGATGACGACACGCCCGTTGGTGGTGCTATACCATTCCAGATAGACAGCATTCCCCCAGTGCCACGGAAACGGCTGCTTGGCTTCATAAAACTCCATCAGCTCGTCCATCGTGCACTCCGGGACCTTGACCTTGCGCGATGCCGTCATGTCCCCGACGTGGCCATGCTGGTAGGCCGCGAGCTTCGATCCATCGCCCGCTTTCGCCTCGGGATTGGTGAACTTGAAGAAATGTCCCGCTAGGTCGCGCCAAGGGTTTCCTTCCAGATCCAGCTCCACGGCCTCGTCACGTCCCGCGAGCCAGATTTTCCCGGTCACACGACCGGGTGTGCGGTTGTCGATTTCCCCGCGGACGACTTGTTCTTCGATGCGCCATGCCATGCGGAAATTTGAGCGGCTGCCACGCGGGAAGGCGAGTATTTATTGATCCGGGGATTAATGAAAACCTGGTATTTCAGAATACATCCAGGATTTTTTTCGCAGCGCTTAACGGCGGCGGCGAATGATCACAAGGCCAATCGCAAGTGACGCGAGCAACGCCGACGATGGCTCCGGGATGACCGGATTGTTACTGAAGCTACTATCAGATAAGCCGAAGAACTTCACATCTGCCTCACCATTGTTATCAACCCGGAACCCGAACACTGCTTGTGGACTTACAGAGGTGCCCTCAAAAAACTTCGAAACTGAAGCAACGGAAAAGGCCATCGCCTGGCTGCTGTTGTAGGACGAAGATGCATAACCTGAGTTCCAATCATATTTTGTATAAGCAGATCCCGTGGGATAACCGAAACGCAACAGGTTTGCCCCACTGATCGGATTGCCGGCGGCGTTAAGCGGGGCGAGCGTGAAAAAGGTGTTTCCCCAGCGTTCTGACACAAGCAGGTAATCCGTCGATTCAAATCCATGCTGGAAAAGTAGATCATAGTCCGCTACCCCCGCGCCTGGCAGATTGCTCGTGCCGTCATAGTAGCTATAGTTCAAAAGATCCGTGTCCTGAGTCGTCCCGGCGAGTGCCGTGGCATACGCAGACAAATTGGATGTGGTCGTCATTACCCCATTGTCGAAGATACCCACTCCTGTGGTTGCGGATGTGAAGCCGACGTTTGTCACGGTCGCACCCAATGAGTTGAAGGAATTGAGATTCTTGAGGATACCACCGGCTTGGATGCTCACGGACTTCAGATATACGGGTGCGTTCCGATTGACCTGCACGCCCGATGCCTCTGCATTCTGCACAACACTGGAACCATCCACCTCATAAGTCACACGAGTGATCGGAGTGCTGTGACTCCCGGGTAGGATATCAATCAAATTTTGCGACCATGCAGGGACCGTGCAAACGGCAAACAGCATGCCAATGAGAGGAGGGGATGAATTCATAGGTTGTGGGGGGATGATGCCTCGTGATTTCCTGGGGGAACAATCCACGAAGCTCTGAACACCGGACATTATCACTAAACTAGCAATCATGACACCCAAAGTTTTATACGCAATCGCGTGATCTGCCCGAACCGATGAATGAATCAGCCGCAGCATCAACAAGCGTCCCGGGATAAGTCAGGCTTACCAACCATGGTCATAAATCCCAAATCATCCCTCTTTATCTGCGTTCATCCCTCATATCGCGCCCAAGCTCTTACCCATTGAGGGTCCATCCGTCCTACTAGCGGGCGAAATTCTGGCTTCCCAACAGGCTGCAAATTTGCCATAGTCAACACGCTGAGTCTTGAATTAGCCACTTCTTAAAGATTCTCAATTGTTCAATATGACAACTAGAATAAAATCATTTTTTGACAGCGGAATCAAAAGAAGCGGTTCAGAATCGGGCCGAGATTTCTGGTGGTCTCCACGGGCCACTGCGAGGGAGGCGTGAAAATGGCGCTGTCGAGGGAGTGATGGCAGGGGCTTGTGAGATGAGAAGGTATTTTTGAAATCACATCCCGGAGGATGGATTTAGCCAATGCGCTGTTAGCGTGGAGGTTTGCAATTACGGCAGTTACCTCGACGGCCGTTTCGTCGGTTTTCCAGCAATCATAGTCAGTTGCCAAGGCCATCGTGCCTGCTGCGATTTCTGCCTCGCGGCAAAGTCTTGCTTCAGGGCCGTTGGTCATGCCGATGATGTCCGCACCAAGCATGCGGTGCATCGCGGCTTCGGCCCGCGTGGAGAATGCGGGGCCATTCATGCAAAGATAGGTTCCCTTTTCGTGAAAATTCCGGGTGTGGAGGCTGCAGGTGGCGACCAGTATCTCTCTGAGTTCCTCGCAATATGGATCCGCAAACCCGATGTGAGCGGCGATTCCGTTTCCAAAAAAAGTATGCTTGGCTGCGGTGGCGGTGCGGTCGATCAATTGATCTGGAATCACAATATCGCGAGGGGCGATTTGTTCGCGCAGGCTACCGACGGCGGTGACGGAGATAAGCCATCTAACATCCAGTGAGCGCAGCGCCCAGATATTTGCGCGGTGATTGATTTCGTGAGGCAGCAAACGGTGCCCTACACCGTGGCGGGGCAGGAAACAAACGCGCCGTCCGTCGATGTGGCCTTGGATAATCTTGTCCGATGGTTCCCCAAATGGCGTGCTGATGCTGTGGGAGGTGATTTCCTCAAGGCCCTGCATTTCATAAAGCCCGCTACCGCCGATGATGCCGATGGCGGGTGGCTGTAATTGAGACGGTTGCATGGCATGAGAGGTAAGGCTTCCCGCTGGATTGCGCAAGTCTCGGGTTTTCTTGCGTTGTGCGGGCTCCCTCGCGGCCCCGCAATTACCGAAGCCATAGCAAAAAAGCGATGGCACTTATGCCATCGCCCTAATCTCTCATGGGATTACAAATCGAAGAAATGTGTAGGGAATCAGAGTCTTCTGA
>JBBRIB010000087.1:0-9070 GCA_038221745.1 Verrucomicrobiales bacterium | reverse complement strand
TCTCTCAGCCTCTCAGCCTCTCAGCCTCTCAGCCTCTCAGCCTCTCAGCCTCTCAGCCTCTCAGCCTCTCAGCCTCTCAGCCTCTCAGCCTCTCAGCCTCTCAGCCTCTCAGCCTCTCAGCCTCTCAGCTTCTCAGCTTCTCAGCTTCTACCACAAGATGATCCGCATCGTCCTCCTCGGCCGGACAGGCAACAACATGTTCCAATATGCCCTTGGGCGGGTGCTGGCGGAGAAACACGGAGTTCCATTGGTGATGGATGCATCTTGGTTCAATGCGGAAGGCTGGGCGGAGGTATCCCATTTTCTGAAATTGCCACTGAAGGCGAAGGTCGTGCGGCGTTGCTCCGTGGGTGCCAGAGTATTGCTGAAACTCACAGGGAAGCATTATTGGGAGTTCTTGAGGAAACCCTTGCTGAAAGAATCTCCAGATGACCAATCATTCGCCCCTGAATTCCTCCAAGCGCCCTTGGATTGCACGCTCTTCGGCTACTTCCAAACACCGCTCTATTTTCAATCCATCGCTAGTGAGTTGCGCGACGAATTGAACGGGCTGCTTTCGAGTCACGCACCGTTCGACGATTCGTATCTTCCAAAAATAACTGCACAAGGCAGCGTCGCTGTCCACGTCCGGCGTGGCGATTACCTTAATCATCCCGCACTCCAAGTCTGCGGGCTTGAATACTATCAATCAGCATTCAGGCTGATGCGGGAATGGGTTCCTGGCTGCCGATTCCTGATCTTCTCGGATGACCCCGTCTGGTGCCGCACCCAATTCAAGGAAGCCGACATGGAAGTCATCGACTCCGGGAAAGCCTCTGCGAATCCGCTTCACGACCTGCACCTGATCAGCCGGGCTTCCCATCACATCATCGCCAATAGCTCCTACTCCTGGTGGGCAGCGTGGCTCGCTTCCAAGGACGGACAACGGGTATTGATGCCGGACCGTTGGTTCGCCCACTCTTTCATTGCACCCATTGAAGAGAAGCGGTTACCTCATTGGACGATTGTTTCCTGAAAAATTCCCACCCATGCTGAAGTCATGAACCCGTTGATCGCTATCATCATTCCTGCTTACAACGAGGAGTTGACGATTGCCCGGACCCTTCGGGATTTCCACGGAGTGTGCCCGGATGCCTCGTTCTATGTCGTGGACAACGCCTCGACCGATGCCACTTTCGAGCGCACTCTCTCGGTCTATCAGGAACTCGGATGTCAGGGATGGATCATCCAAGAACCTAGGAAGGGCAAGGCGATAGCGATGCGTCGGGCGTTTCTGGAAATCAACGCGGACATCTATGTGATGGTGGATGCCGATCTAACTTATCCGGCAAAGGATTTACCCCAACTACTCCAACCGGTGCTCAAGGGAAATGCCGACATGGTCTGCGGGGACCGCCATAGCAGCGGTGCCTATCGAAGGGAGAATAAACGCCCGATGCATGTGATTGGCAACCACGCCGTCCGCATCGTGATCAACTTCTTTTTCAAAGGAAACCTTCAAGATATCTTCACCGGATACCGGGTGATGTCGAAACGGTTTGTAAAAAACAGCCCGATCCTCTCCGATGGGTTCGAACTGGAGACGGAACTAAGCATCCACGCACTCGACAAAGGATACTCGGTCATCGAACTACCCACGGATTACCGCGATCGGCCCGAGGGATCGTTCTCAAAACTCAGCACCTTCACCGACGGTATGCTGGTGATGAAGACGATTTTCTCGATCTTCGTCAATTACCGCCCGCTTGTGTTTTTCACCTTCTGTTCTGTCGTCCTGGCGATTAGCTCATTGGCCATTGGCTCCATCCCGATTATGGAGTTCATCCGGACTTCGAGAATCCTGCACATTCCGTTAGCGATCCTCGCCACCGGCCTCTCGATCCTTTCGATGCTCAGTTTTTCGTGCGCCGTCATTCTCGATGGAATCGCAAAAAGCCAGCGCTTCAACCACGCCTTGCAATTACTCCACTGGAGCGATCGCCAAGGTATCCGAACACCCACGGATTCATGAGCAACCATTCTCCGCTCATCCGCTCTTTCACGGAAACCTCGACCACCGTCTGGCTTTTGCTATCGGCTTTTTTCTCGCTGGGCGCATTGTTTCTTTCCCTCATCGGACAGCTCAATCGGACGGGTTGTGGAATGCTTCTGGTTGTTGGTGTTGTTGGTTCGGCATTCGCCTACCATCGCCTAAATGCCGGTTCGTGGCTTCCCAGAGGTTTCAAATTGAGGAGATTCAAAAGACCGTTTCCGCTGCTCTACCTTCTTTGCGCCCTAAGCGCGTTGGTCGGTGGAGCGATCCATCAGCCCTCAAATCATGATGCCCTCAGCTATCGCATCCCACGTCTGCTCCACTGGCTTGCCGAGGGGCATTGGCATTGGATCGGCGGAGCGGATACAAGGATGGATTTCGCTGCGGTGGGCTTCGAGGTTCTCATGCTTCCGCCTTTCGCGGTGTTCCATACCCTCCGATTCGCATTCCTGATCAATGCGATCCCTTTCCTCCTCATGCCCGGTCTGGTGTTTGCAGTATTCAAGTCGCTCGGCATCAGGAAATCCATCGCCGCCACCTGGATGTGGATCCTGCCGTGTGGATCATGTTTCGCAATGCAGGCGGGAAGCATCGGAAACGACTTCATCTCCTGCATCTATCTTCTGGCGGCCCTGATGTTCGCAACCCGCGCGTATTCCAGTGGCCGCGCGAGCGCCGTGGGACTCTCCGTTCTCTCAGCGGCCTTGATGACCGGAGTGAAAGCCACCAACCTACCCCTGTTGTTGCCGATCGCGATCTGTCTCGCTCCTGTCTTCTTCCGTTTTCCCAAATCGCTTATCACCGCGACCCTTGTGGGGTGCGTCTCCCTACTCGTATCCTTTGTCCCCACCGCGGTGGTCAACACCGTCCATACGGGCGAGTGGACGGGTGAGGCGGACAGCGTGCTCAGAATCAAAAATCCTGTCGTAGGACTGGCTGGAAATTCGCTTTTGATAGGTAGCGCCTGCCTCGCACCTGCGATCTTCCCTCCCGCCGATAAAATCAACGCATGGTTCAATTCCCTAACGGAAAAACCATCTCTCGGCTGGATCAAGCAAGGCTTCGTGGATTTTAGAATGACCCATCCACAAATTGCAGCAGAAGAGCACTCCGGGCTAGGTCTTGGAGTTACCGGCGCACTGGTTCTTGGGCTGGCGGGTGGTTGGCGCGGCATTCGATTTGGACGATTGCGCTGTCTTGGCGGCTGGGTTTTCGGCGGATTCTGGATTGCCATGCTGTTCTATATGATGATGCTTGGAAACTGCGGCGCACCGCGATACCTCGCTCCCTACTACCCAGGGATCATCGCACTACCTCTGTTGACAATGGGTTCGGCAGGTATTTTCCGGAAACGCCGCTGGCAATGGAGCAGCCTGGCCTTACTGCTGCCCATCGTGCCAGCATTGGCCTGCAATCCCGCCCGGCCGCTTTTACCCATGAGAACAATTACTGATACTCTCGTGGAGAGAGGGGTGGCCCCTGGAGTCACCGGGCGGATGCAGACCGTCTATGATGTCTATGCGCACCGCCATGATGTCTATGCTTCAGTTCGCGAGATGTTACCCTTGGAAGCAAAGTCAATCGCCTTCGCTGGCACCAGCGGTGACTCGGAATATTCCTTTTGGCTGCCGCTAGGCACCCGACGGGTCACCGATTTCCAAAATGACGCAAACGGAAACCTCCCCGATCCCAAAGGTTACGATGCGATCCTGGCATCCGCGTTGGGTACTGGCGATCGCTTTGGGATCTCACCAAAGGAACTGGCGGAAAGGCTCGGCTGGAAAATCATCGGAACCACAGAAATCAGGGCGATGGCATCTCAGGATCCCACGACTTGGAGCATTCTCGTCCCGGCTCACCACACGACAAATGTCAAGTAACTATCGGAACCGCTATAGGTTTCTGGAATCTCACTTTGGATATGACAACGCCCGGCAAAGGAACTGATCTAACTTCATCTTCCATCGCCGTGGATCCATTCTATGCGGAGGATCTGCGGCAGATGGAGCGGGCGGTCAATTACCGCCGCTGGCAATTCGAGATGGTAGAGCCATTCCTAGGGGAGCGCATCCTCGAAGTGGGTGGCGGTATCGGAAACTTTACCCATTGGCTCGCAGAGAAAGAGCGCGAAGTGGTGAGCGTGGAACCCAATGCTTATTGCTTTGAGCAACTGGAAGAGAAGGTCCGGCACCTTGGGAATGTGAGTACCCTGCGTGCCACTGTAGAGACCCTGGACGAGGCACTCGGAACGGATGCGAAATTTGACAGCGTGGTAATGATGAACGTGCTGGAACACATTGAGGACGATAAAATGGCCCTGATGGAATTAGGCAAGCGACTGGCGGTCGGCGGGCGTGTGGTCATCCTGGTGCCGGCTGGATCATGGGCTTACGGAAAGCTTGATGAGCGGTTAGGCCATTACAGAAGATATTCGAAGGGTTATTCCCGGAGCTTGTTTGCCGAGGCAGGGTTAACAATTGAGTTCATGCGTTACTACAATTTTGTCGGAATCTGGGGCTGGTGGTGGAATGCCAAATTGGGGAAGCTGGAGGGGCAGAGTGATAAACAAATCCGATTTTTTGATCGTCGGGTGGTACCATTGCTTTCATGGGTGGAGCGCTGGATTCGCCCTCCGCTCGGCCAGTCGATTCTGGTGGTGGGACGGAACACCGGACTCTGATTTCTCGAAGTTATGGGACTTTTGAAACGTAAAATCTGGAAATGAAGCGTAAACTGATTGATCGAATTCATGACCGCATATGGAGTGAAGTGGGCCAATTGCTGTCTTACCACCCGAACCTTCCCAAGGTAACAAACGGCGGCAACGAATCCTCAAGTATATCCGCCGCCATGCCGTGGGCGGATATCTGCGCGGCATTCGCAGACGGCAAATTGAATTCTCGAAATTTCCGCCGGAACTCCGCTGTCCGCGACATCGTTGAGACGGTGGGGGCGGTGGACGGTCGCTTCTACGCAAAGAAAATTCTAGCGTGGGATCCCGATTGGCTCGGAAACTCCAAGATCATGGAAATCAACAAGTGGGGCGATCCAATCCGTTGGCCGGGATTGCTGCTGGGCACTTCAGAACCATTCAGCCCCACCACACTGCGGTATCTGGCAACCGCGCTGTGGCTCAAGCGCCAGGGATATGTGAAGAACGACACCAGGATCACTGAGATAGGTGTCGGCTTTGGCGGTTTGACCGCGATGAATGCCTTGGTCTCCGGAGCAAGCACAACCTTGGTTGACCTTCCGCAGGTCGAGAATTCGGCCCTGAAGATGCTAACCGAAGTCGGACTCGATAGCCATGCCAGACATGATCCTAGAAACTCTGATTTCTCCGCAGACTTCGTGATTTCCAACTATGCCTTCACCGAATTGAACGCCGAAATACAAAGCGGATACTTCGCCCGATATATTAAACATTCAGCTCACGGTATGATCATCAGCAATTCATCCATCTTCGCATCATCCATCTGCGGACGAACGGATGATGATTTGCTCAAGTGGTTTTGTGCCGAGGGCCTCGCGGCGCGCTTGGAGACGGCCAATGATCTGTTGGCACCGGGCGACGCCCTTTGTGGAGTAAATATGATTCTTTGGTAACCCGGCATTTCATTTTCAAAATCATGTCCTTCGAACTCACCCATCCAATTCCTCCTTTTGACCCGCGTGCCGAGGCGATGTTACCCGCCGTTGGCGGCTTTCCTCCATCGGATCGCCCGTTGTTTCTCGCCGGCTATGGCGAGCTTTGCCGAGTCGATCTCGACGGCAAGCGGGCATTGGAAATCTGCGGTGGCTTCGGAAAACTTGCAGGACTTCTGGCAGAGGTATTTCCTGCGGCGGAGGTGATCGGGCTGGATCTCTACGCAGCCTCCGGGCCGGAGATCGATGAACGGCTCAAACGCCTACCCGGACTTACCTATGTCGCCGGCGATGCGTTCGACATGTCCGCCTACCCCGAGAATTCGTTCGATTTGGTGTGGGGGCAGGCGGCATTGCATCATCTGGCGCATGATTCGGAAGGTTTGAGCCGTGAAGTCCTGCGGGTGCTCAAACCTGGTGGACGCTTCGTATTCATCTTTGAACCATTGGGCCACAATCTGCTTGTGGCAGCGATCCGCGCGGTTCGCATGGCCAAGCACGAACTCGGCGACGAGAGCAATTTGTATTTCTCCCAGTTCCAATGCATGAATTCCCTCGGCTTTTCGAAATGCGAAGTGCAGGTGTTCAACTTCCTCGGCTACCCGATGAAGGCGGTTTCGGACCGCTTCAAGATGCTTTCCACAGTCGTTCAAAAGATTGATTCCTGGTTGTTCCGACGTTTTCCCAAGCTCCTGCGCTATGGGGCGAATTGCAATGTGGTGTTTACAAAGTGATAGAGCAGGGAGACGCGAGAAAGCTTCGCGTGCTCCGATCACATTTCCTTCTAAACTCTTCTCTCGCGTCTCGCATCTCGCGTCTCCCTGCTCCCTCCTACGACTATGAACACCGATAGGATCCGCTTTGAAGATATGGCCATCTGGCAGCGCGCCGTCGAAATTTCAATGCATTAAGTTCAAAAGGTAGGGTTCCACCGCCGGGGGAACCGGGTGAATGTTTGGTGAATGTCTAGCCCAAGGAAAGTCTTCCGACACCTCTTGGGATCACTCATTCGCTTTCCATTCGCCTGCGGTCCCGGCGGTGCCGCCCTACCTATAACGATCTCCCCCTTCGATGCGCTTTTTCACCTGCACTCCAGTCGCCTTCGGGGGTGGCCCGGTTTTTTTCGCACGCGACAGTGGTTTGTTGTGCCGGGGATTTCAGGCGTTGGGCATCGAGAGCCGGGCGGTGATGCCGGGGGATCGGAAGCCCGAGGATGAAGAGGATTTGATCCGGACGGATTACTCCAATCTTGAATCGGCGGAGTGGTGGAAAAGCCAAAAGCTCGATGGGGTGATGCTCTATGCTTGGGGACGGCCCAGGTTCCGCAAGGTGGCCAAGGCCATCCATGATGCAGGGATCTTCCTCGTCCTTAACCAAGACAACGGCGGACTGGTCAGTCCGCTTGCGGGCTTCGGTGATTGGTTTTCGGAACAATGGATTCTCGCTGGCCAAGGACGCGGTCCGGATGCGGTTTTCCAATTCCTCAAACTCACGGCAAAGGGATTGACCACCGGGATTTTTCTAACCGACCCGCTACGTGCCGCCCACCTGAAGCAGGGAAACATCATCGCCTGTGTCTCACCGAAGGCTGCGGATTGTTACCGAAAGTTGTGCCGTATTTACGGCGGGACGGATCTCGCGGACCGCGTGATGGTGATTCCCCATGCGGTAGAGAGACGCTTCCAATTTTCTGAATCGCCCAAACGGCGGCAAGTGGCCTGCGTCGGACGGTGGCAGGACATCCGGCAAAAACGCCAATGGCTGCTGATCGAGGTGATCGGGGCGTTGGTGGCTGCGGATGAGGAGGTTTCGGTGGTGATTGTCGGCATGGTGACCGAAGAATTGGCGGGATGGCATCGCTCCCTAGATCCATCAAGTCGGGATCGGGTCCATCTTCGCGGTCCGGCCGGGCGGGAAGACTTGGCGGAAATATTGAGAGAATCCCAAGTGTTCTTCAGCCCGTCCGCATTCGAGAGTTTCGGGATCGCCGCTGCGGAAGCTCTTTGTTCAGGCTGTTCCGTCGTCGCCGGACGATCAATCTCGATGGCGAGTTTCGATTGGTTCGTATCCGCCGATTCGGGAACTCTCGCCAAGGGCGATGCCGCTGTGGATTATCTTGCTGCGATCCAACAGGAACTCACCATGTGGGAACAAGCCGCAAGGAGGCCCGCGGAAATCTCAAGGATCTGGCGCAGCCGTCTGCATGCGGACCAAGTCGCGGCCCTGGTTTTGGAGACATACAACGAACACAAGCTCGAGAAATGAAAATCGCCAATCATCTCATTCCATTGGTCCAGAAATTCATCGGTCGCTTGGGTTACACGATGAAGCGGCGCAGACCGGGAATCCGCCGGTCCGAAAGCGATCAGGAAACCCGGGTGACCGTGGAGGATCTGATGCATTCATTGCATGGTGAAGATGTTTTTGAAGGTTTCGATTACCAGTCCTACCCTTCAGATGTCACTGGCTGGGGTGGTGACTCACCCGCCTTCGCGGAACTCATCCATGAGATCAAGCCAAGCTTGATCATTGAAGTGGGATCGTGGAAGGGCGCGTCCGCCATCACCATGGCCGACGCATTGGCGGCGGAAAAGCTTCCGGGTAAAATCCTCTGCATCGACACCTGGCTGGGGGCGCTGGAATTCTGGGCGGATCAGAGTGATCCCGAACGCTTCCAAGCTCTTGAACGTCGCCATGGATACCCGTCTGTCTATTTTAGATTCCTTGCGAACGTCTGCCACAGCGGGCATTCTGGTCGGATCGTACCATTTCCCATGCCTTCGACCGCAGCGGCCTTATGGCTGATGAGAACCGACCTACGGGCAGAATTAATCTACCTCGACGGCAGCCACGAGGAAGAGGATGTCTATCAGGATCTGCTGGACTATCACATTCTGCTTAAACCGGGCGGAAAGATATTTGGCGATGATTGGGACTGGAGCGGCGTGCGCGCTGCCGTTGAACGGTTCGCAGACGATGAAGGCCTGCCAATCCGGCATCTTCATGACAAGTGGGTTTTAGGCTGATACCCCAATGGATTTCACCATCATCACACCGAGCTTGAACTACGGGAAATTTCTCGGAGATTGCCTGGCGAGCGTGGCGGCACAATCTGGAGTCACGTTCGAGCATCTCGTGTTTGACGCAGGCTCAAGTGACAATAGCGCAGCCGTAGCCGCAGACTTTCCTCATATCAGGTGGTTGCAAGAACCTGATCGGGGAATGTCGCATGCGATCAACAAGGGATTCGACCGGGCCCAGGGCGATTGGGTGATGTGGCTGAATGCTGATGACCGACTCAAGCCTGGTGCGCTAGCAGGGATATTGGAGTATATGAAAACCGCCACAGCAGATGTGGTCTATGGTGACTGGGACTTTATCGACGAAGGGGGG
>JBBRIB010000086.1:0-9314 GCA_038221745.1 Verrucomicrobiales bacterium | reverse complement strand
GCCACGCCCATTGACCCAACTGATGCCCGAGTCCGATCTTACCAAGGTGGTTACCTTCTACTCTTACAAAGGAGGTGTGGGACGGAGCATGGCGGTGCTGAACGTCTCCGCCCTGCTCGCATCCAGAGGCTTTCGCGTTCTGGTGATCGATTTCGATCTTGAAGCTCCCGGACTCTCCCATCTGCTTGCCGATGCTCTTCCAAAGAAAGCGAAAGCCAAGATCTCCGGTGTCGTAGAGCTCCTGTGCGATGCGAAAACGCGTGGCGTAGAGGGAGACCTGTTTGCAAAGAATTTCCGAAGCATCGCGTCCAAATATACCTTCGGCTACCCGATCCCCAAGGAACTCAAGGCTCACAAGGACGCACGCCTTTTCATCATGCCTGCGTGGGAAGTAGATGCGGATTATACCTTCCTCCTCAATGATCTTGATCTCAAAGGGCTCTACAAAGAGGGGCTGGGGAAAGGGCTGATCCACCATTTTAAACAAGCCCTCGTCAGTTCCGGTCTCTACGATTTCATCATTGTCGATAGCCGCACCGGGCACTCGGATGAGGCCGGGATCTGCACCCGGGATCTGGCCGATCATCTCATGGTCGTCTCCGGCTTCAACCGGCAGAATCTCGTCGGAACCGCAGCCTTCCTTGGCAACCTCCGTACCGTGTATGAGCAGGAAGGCAGGAAGTCGAAGGATCCCACGATCATTCTTTCTCCCGTTCCCATCGGCGAAGAGGAAATGCTGATCAAACGCGAAGCTGAGGCTGCCGAACTTTTCGGAAAGGCTTGGCAAAAGCCGCTCAAGCTCGATCTATTCATCCCCTATCACCCCCGCCTCGCCCTGACGGAAGATGCCTATGTGACCACCAGAACGGCCAGCTATCTGCGCGACTCCTACCAAGAGATCGAAATGCGGCTTCTTATGGCATTGGGACAAATGCCGCGAATCCTTTTGGATAAGGCGAAACAAGCCATCCTTTCCAGTTCGGGCCCTACGGCGGTTTCTTTGTTGGAGCGTTACGTTAAACTCCGGAACTCAGGATCCAGAAACACTTCCAGCCAGCGTGGTTTCCCCTTTTCCTGGGAAATCTCTCTGGATCTGATGGAAGAAAAGGAGCTTCTTACAAAGACACTAACTCTCCCCGAATCCCTGCGGATTCTCGAGCTGCTCCACATCACGGCGGGATCATCCTACCGTCTCGCTGAATTCGGCAAGCAACTCCACAAGCTGGAATATCCACAAGCCTCCGATTTCGACCGCTTGATCCTCAAGTCGAATCTCTTGAAACCCGATGCTCTCGGCTACTACGCCCTTTTCCTCTCGGATGTCCGCAAGCTGCACGATGAGGCGGAATCGTTTTACACGCGCGCTCTCGATGCAGATCCGAAGAACGCTAATCACCTCGGCTACTACGCCCTTTTCCTCACGGAAGTCCGCGAGCTTCCCGCTGCGGCGGAATCGTTTTACAAACGGGCTCTCGATGCAGATCCGAAGAACGCCCATAACCTCGGCAACTACGGACAGTTCGTCATCGGAAAGGGCGAGACCGATCAAGGACTGGCGTTGCTCCATTCCGCTTGGCGGCAGAGATCAAAGCTATCCAACAGCAGCGTTGCCGAGCTAGCTTACAGCCTCTGGTTGGCCAACCAAATGACTGGAAAGGACGGAATGGCTTGGGAAAAGACTTTCAAGTATCTGATTCTCGCGGGCTTCCCCCGGGCAAAATGGAATTTTGACGCGATGCTCAAACAGGCTGAATCGAAACTAAGCCCCGCTCTCGCGAAATACGCCAAAGCCTTGGCCGATGCTTTCCTCAATGAAACCAAGGTCGCGGCACTGGATCAGATCGCCCGCTGGAAAAAGCTCCAGCCCGTGGATCCGAAGTTGGTTGAGTAGTTCCTCTCGATACCTCACATTCGGGAAACCTCACGCCAGCCGTGATAAGGTTTTCGTTTTAAAAAGCCAGGCTTGTCGTTCCACAAAGCCAGGCTTGTTATCAGAATTTATTCGATTCTTGTTTTCTCTGGTGAACGCGCCCCGTCGTGAACAACCGTAAACGATTGAGCATATTTTGGTGAGCGGCAAATGGTTCCTTGTGGAGTTTGAGGGACCTACCCAAGGGAATCGCTTAACGTTTAGGAGCCGTCACCGGATCACATGTAAAATCACCGCCAGCAGATGGCAAACACTTCCTCCCAACACAAATAAATGCCAGATCGCATGATTGAAGGGAAGTTTGTGCCACGCATAGAAAACGATGCCGAAAGAATAGCTGAATCCCCCAGCGACGAGCAGCCAAACGCCCGCACTTGGCAGCGCTTGATTCAATGGCTTGATGGCAAAGAGAATCAACCATCCCATCGCCAAATAAAGAGTGGTGGAAATCCAGTGATCTTTTTTGCCGCTCCAAAACAGCTTGATCGTCACCCCGATGAGAGCCAGGGCCCAGACGATTCCAAACAAGGACCATCCCGCCGCACCCCGCAGGGTGATCAATGTGACCGGAGTGTAGGAACCCGCAATCAGTAGATAAATACAGGCATGATCCAGCTTTTGAAAAAGCGCCTTCCACTGCGGCGAGGTGAAGAAATGGTAGAGCGTGGATGAGGTGTAGAGCAGGATCAGGGAAACCCCAAAAACCGCCGAAGCCAGCATTTTTAAAACATCTCCATCTGAGAGCCAGAGCATCAGGGAAAGCCCCACCACGCTCAGCACCACGCCCAGCGCATGGGTGAGCAAACTCGCCACTTCCTCGCGGTGAGAGTCACACAAAGTTGAGCGTTGCAGCGTTTCTGAAACCATTTCGACTACCTTTTCAGTACCCTAAAAAATCACCCTGTCCAGTCAGGGCCTTACGCTGGGGAGAGATTGGCTTGAAATTAGCGTTCAAGACCAGGGATCGGGGATCGGGGATCGGGGATCGGGGATCGGGGATTTGAGATTTGGGATTTGAGATTTGGGATTTGGGATTTGAGATTTGAGATTTGAGATTTGAGATTTGAGATTTGAGAAAACAGGGAGTGGGGTGGAACACTCTTTCCTGCAGCCAGAATTCCCGGTGGAGCGATCTGGCCAGGAGTGCTGATTTTTGGGATTTCCGTGTGGGGCTTTTGTCTATTGATTCGCGGCATGTTCCGCCGTTTCGGTGTTCCTTTGATCTTGGTGGCTGCGATTCTGTTAGCGACGTTTGGCCTGACGCGCTTGCGATTTGATACGGATATTCTCTCGATGCTGCCGGCGGATTTGCCGGAGGTGAAGGGGTTGAAGGCGTTTCACGAGGCTTTCTCAAGGGATGATGAATTGATTCTACTCATCGAGGGCGGCGAGGCGGATGAGGGCGCGATGCCTGCGGCGGCGGAATCCCTGGCCAAGCACCTCCTAGCCGCCGGAGTGACGCGCGAGGCGAGGTGGAAACCCCGCTGGAATGAGGAGCCGGAGGGCATCGCTGAGTTGCTGGCCTATCTCTGGCTCAATGGCGATCCCGCCACCACGGCGGCGCAGGCGGCGAGGCTGGCACCCGGGAATTCGAAGGAGAGTTTACAGTCGGCGCTTGAGGCGGTGGGCACGGCGATGGAAGGCACGGCGATGGTCATGCAGGCTCACGATCCGTTTGGATTTCTCCAACATCCCGCCGTGGCCCAGCTCACGGAGGGTGGCCAGGGCGGCGAGGCATTTGAAAGCCCGGATGGTCGCTCCCATCTGTTGTTTCTCAATGCGCCTCAAGCTCTCGGCGGCTACCGTGGCGCGGATGCATGGTTGAAACAAATCCGTGACTCGATCCACAAGTGGCAAGCGGGTGAAGGCAAGGGCTTGCAAGTCCGCCTCACCGGAGAACCGGCGTTTTCCTCGGAAATCGGCATGGCGATGGAGAGCGATCTGAGCGGCTCCATCAGCATCACACTTGGCCTGGTAGGGATTCTCTTCTGGTGGATGCAGCGGCGTTTCAGTCTTTTGTTAGGCCTGATGGGAGTCTTGGTGATTGTGTTTGCGGTGGCCTTGGGGATTGCGGGGTGGCTGTACGGAGAGTTGAGCATCATGGCCCTGAGCTCGATTGAAATTCTCATCGGTTTGGCGGTGGATTATGGATTGGTGATTTGCCAGGAAGCGAAACTCACAGGCCATCAAAAACGAGAGTTGAGGAAATCCGCCGGCCCACCCGTGTTGTTTGGAGCCATCACCACGACGGTGGTTTTCCTCGCCCTCAATCTAGGCGGGCTTCCGGGTATGGCCCAAATGGGAACGATTGTGGGGATCGGCCTCACCGTGGCGGCGGTCTTGATGCTCGTGCTCTATCTCCCTTTCGTCGTGCGCTTCGGGGTGGACCGGGCACCAGCCACGGGTTCCGGGAAAATTTTACCCCGGCGCCTCGCGGCGTGGTGGATCACAACGGCACTTTGCGTGGGCGCGGTGGTGATTCTGTTCGTGCATGGACTGCCGAAGGCTGAGTTTGATTCCAAAATCATGCGGCCTCGCGAAAGTGCGGCGATGGATGGCTTTGAGCGGATGCAGAAGGCATTCCCGGCATGGAGTGGAAAATCGCTGGGAGTGGTGATCGAGGCCCGGAGTGATGATGAAATGCTTTCGCTCCTCAGCGAAGCTCGGAGCCGCGTGGATCTGGCGGAAAAATCCGGATTGATAGGGAACAGCCAGCTTCCCGCTCAATGGTGGCCTGACAAAACCCGACAAATTTCCAACAGACCCATTCTCGTGGGGCTGGCGAAAGAAAGCGAACGCTTGCTGGTAGAGGCCGACGCCACAGGCTTCACCGAGGAGGGGCTGGCCCTGGGGCGGGCGGTGCTGTTGGCGATCGCCCGCCAAACGGCTGCCAGCGAAACCATTTTCCCGGAATCCGCGAGCGCCAAGGAGGTGATGCGCCTGTTTTTGTCCCGCCAGGAAAGCGGCGGCGGTTATCTGTTAGGAAGTGTGACACCCGCCGCCGGACAAGATTCGGCGGGGAAGGATTATGAACGATTCAGAGAATTATCAGGGGGCGGCATCTGGTTGAGCGGTTGGGAACTTTTCAAGCCGGCCATCTCCCGTTTGGTGGAAAAGGACATGCTGCAAATGCTCGTCCCCATGTTCGTCCTGTTAGTGGGCATGATGTGGGTGATTTTCCGCCGTGTGGGTGATGTGGCAAGGGCATTGTTTGCGATGGGGGTTTGCACCCTCTTGTTATTGGCGATCATGAGTCTCACGGGCTTGAAATGGAACTTCGTCAACCTAATGGCGACACCTCTTCTACTGGGAACCGGGATCGATTACGCCATCCATATCACCCTCAGCTTGCGGCGGACGGGCGGGAACTACCAAGAACTCTGGCAAGGCACAGGCAAGGCCCTGTTGTTCTGCGGTGCCTCGAATGTGATCGGCTTCGGGTCGTTGATTTTTTCGTCAAGCGAGGCGCTGGTGAGCCTTGGCATGGTCGCCGTGATCGGCATCCTGCTGAGCATGGGAGTCTCGATCTTTTTGCTCCCGGGATGGCGCGGGCGCTAAGACCGGGACCTAAGACGCTTTGTCCTCGGCGGCATCTGCCTCCTCGATGGTGGCTCCAGCATCCACCCGTTTTGCAAAGGCGATGAACCTCGCCAGTTCGCTGCGGACGATGGGGAGAAGGAAGTAAACTCCGATCAGGTTTGGAATACTCATTCCAAACAGCGATGCATCTGAGAAATCCGTGGCATTTGCCATCGAAGCCGAA
Organism: Verrucomicrobiales bacterium; assembly: GCA_038221745.1. Classification (GTDB taxonomy): domain Bacteria; phylum Verrucomicrobiota; class Verrucomicrobiia; order Verrucomicrobiales; family Akkermansiaceae; genus Luteolibacter. The sequence continues at coordinate 3,621 of JBBRIB010000086.1, read as the reverse complement.
GAACCGATGACGATCACAAGGCAGAAGATCACCTTGTAGATCCAAGCGGTGAGGTCTCTTTTACCGAAGATATATTGCCAAGCTTGAAGGCCATAGTAGCTCCAGGTGATAAGGGTGGAAAAGGCGAAGCAGAATACGCAAACAAAAAGCACGTATTTGAAACCGGAATGCACGGTCTCAAAAGCAAGCGAGGTCATTTCAATCCCGAACTTCGTGCCATCGCCCACCACCTGCCCCAAGACGAATGGATGATTGTTGATGGTGAACTCAGCGCCAGCGCCCTTGAAGTGCATGGTCACGACGAGGACCAAGGAAGTCAACGAACAGATGACGACGGTATCGAGAAACGGCTCCAACAAAGCAACGATTCCTTCCGACGCGGGACGGCGGGTCTTCGCCGCAGCATGGGCGATGGGCGCGGAGCCAATGCCCGCTTCGTTTGAAAACGTGGCCCTGCGCATGCCCCAGATGAAGGCCGATAGCAGACCTCCGATGATCGCGGCCCGCGGCTCGAAGGCTTCTCTCACAATCGTGCTGAGTGCTGGCAGGATATCGTTGGCATTGACGGTGAGGACGATCAAACAACTGATGACATAAGTGATGCACATCATTGGCACGAGCTTACCGGTGACTTTGGCGATTCCCTGGATTCCGCCGATGATGACAAGGGCCGTCAGCAATGCCATGATCAAGCCGAAGACCCACTGTTTGTCGAAGAAGAACGACTGGTCCCCACCGGTGATGCTGATCAACTGACTGGTCACCTGATTGACTTGGAAAATGTTTCCTCCGCCAAACGAGGCGAAGACGCACATCACGGCAAAAACTCCCGCGAGCAAAACGCCGACTTGCTTGAAGCCCCGCTCCGCGAAGCCTTTTCGAAGATAATACATCGCACCGCCGTGGACGCGCCCGGCAGCGTCAAATTCGCGGTATTTCACCCCCAGGGTGCACTCGGCAAATTTCGTGGACATGCCGATGAATCCGCTGAGAAACAACCAGAATGCAACGCCCGGCCCACCATTCTGAATGCCGATGGCCACACCCGCGATGTTTCCGAGACCGACCGTGCCGGAAACCGCGGCGCTGAGCGCTTGGAAATGGGTCACTTCGCCGGGATCGGAATCCTTGCTGTATTTTCCGCGCACGGTTCGCAGCGCCAAGCCGAAGGCGCGGACGTTGATGAATTTGAAAGTGATCGTGAGAATCACCCCGGCGGCCGCGAGCCAGAAAATCACGGCGAAGGCTTCGAACTCGCCGATTTTGATTTTAAAGAAAATCAAATCCACAAACGGCTTGGTGATCTGGCCGAACCAAGCGTCGATTTTTTGATCCAGACTTTTCTCCGCCGCCGCGACTTCCGCCGCAACCAAAGTGGGCATCAGTGCCATCCAAAGTCCGATGAGAGCCGCGAAGGCGGGCAACTTCCGTAGTTGACGAATCATGTGGCCGCAGAGTGCCGATGAGACGGCGTGTGGGCAAGACTCATTTCCCTATAGAAATGGAAGTGGGCTTTGGCGAGGCAGGGTTTGAATTTCTACTGACCTTCGGCACGATTAAAACCCGCTGGTGTTATCTTTGTTTTTAAAATTTATGGCAACCCTCGCAATCGCCTTGAGGATGGTGATGGAAATCGCCCAACTCATTAAGCCTCCCCTATTTCACCACTCACGCGGAGCTGGTCAGAATGCAGACCGCGCGGAAAGCCGAAGAGGCCGCCATCAAGGAGCGGGCGAACATGGTGAAAAATGATGCGGAGTGGGACGGCGATGATTTTGTCAAACAATCGAATGAGCTCTCGCGCTGATCCTTCCAGGAAAATCTAGCTGAAGAATTCCATCTGCGGGTTCTCTTCGACAGGATCCAGGAATCTCACCCCCACGCCCAAGAGCCTCACGCCCCGTTGATTCCCTCTACGCCACGCTTCTGTTAGGAGTTCCTCAAAGATCGCAGGCTCCAGCAGATGTCCGGCACGCTCGGCAGTGGTGCGGTTGAAGTCGGCAAACTTCAGCTTCACCACCAAGGAGCGGATCACGCGGTCCGAGTGCTTCGCGCCGAGATCGGCAGCGAGTTCTTCGAGCATCGTGCGCATCGGGCCGATGAGTTCCTCGAGGGAATGCACGTTTTCCTTGAAGGTGGATTCGCTGCTCACCGACTTGCGGGTGCGATCCTGCGTCACAGGGCGCTCGTCGATCCCGCGGCACAAACTCCAAAGCTCCAAACCCCATTTACCGAAGCGTTTGGAAAGCTCGATCTGATCGAGTTTTTGTAGATCCGCACAAGTTTCCACGCCAATCGCGGAGAGTTTTCCCCGCATCTTCCCGCCCACACCCCAGATGCGCCCCACGGGTAAGGCGGCGATGAATTCCGGGATCTGATCGGCGGTGACTTCTTTCTGGCCATTTGGCTTGTGCCAATCCGAAGCGATCTTCGCGATGAGTTTGTTGGATGAAATCCCGGCCGAGGCGGTCAGGCGGACCTCTTCAAAGATCTGAGCGCGGATTTCCCGAGCGATGGCTGCCCCGCTGCTTTGCAGATGGGAGACATCGAGATAGGCCTCATCCAGAGAGAGCGGCTCGATCAACTCGGTGAAGCGCCCGAAAATCGCACGGATCTGCGAACTCACCGCCCGATATAGATCAAACTGCACCGGCACCAGTGTGAGCTGCGGGCAAAGTTCCAGCGCTTTGAAAACAGGCATGGCCGAACGACAACCAAATTTCCGCGCCTCGTAATTGGCCGTGGTGAGCACGCTCCGGCGATCGCTTCCCGCCACGGCAAGCGGCTTGCCACGCAACGATGGATTTTCCCGCTCCTCGATGGCGGCATAGAAACAATCCATATCGATGTGGATGATTTTTCTCACGTCACGGGCAAGTTGATCCAACATTGCCAAGTCCGCGCTATCGAAATTCGACTTTAGGAAAAAATCAAGCGCAGCCGCGATCGCTTACGATGGGAAAACCGATGCAAGCCATCGACACCTGCGTAAACCTTTGATAGCGTGAGTGCCGAAGAACGACGATGGCCGAACTGATCCAATTCAACTGCCCCGCCTGTGGAGTGCTGCTGCGCCTGCCACTTACCATGGCCGCGTCACAAGGACCGTGCCCGGTATGCGCCAAAGACATCGTCGCCCCGGACCCATATCGCGGCCTGGGTGCCTTCGAGAAACCCTTCCTTCCTCTTTTAAAATCTCAAAAGCCGTTTGCGGGTTCTGCCCCGGAGCTTACACCACCTGGACAAGACCCTGTTAGGTCGAGCTCGGCAGAGGATTCACAGCCCGATCATGAAAGCCCGGATCTAACGACCCACGAGCCTCATGCGTCCCAAGCAAATCCGGCGAGAACGATTCTTGTTCTTTCCTGTCTTCTCACCGCTCTGGGCGCGTTCGTTGCCGGATACGCGGTAGGAGAGGAACGCGGCAAAGGAAAAGAGTCCTTGCTCAAACCAACTCCACCGCCCGTGACGGAAAGTCCAATAATTATTCCCACCGCTCCCGCACCCGAGGTGGAAGCGCCGCCAGTCTCAGAGCCCCCTGCCCCACCACCTGCTGAAACGAAGCCCACGGAGACCGAGGCAATTTTGGTGAAGCCAAAGGTTCCGGCGCCAAAGAGCGAG
>JBBRIB010000085.1:0-9346 GCA_038221745.1 Verrucomicrobiales bacterium | reverse complement strand
TGCTACAACCCACCCAAGTCAATGATCCCTCACCTGCCACCCCAAGCGCTTCCCATCCGCTCCGCGAGCGGTCGCCCGGGTTCTTGGCTTCAAATGTAATTATCGAAATTCAACAATCGGCCCGGCGGGATTGAATCCGTCTTTGTCACCTCTGCGCCAGGCCAACGCCTTCAAAAGCCACCAATCATTCCCAATGAAACTCCACCCGCAACTCGTCGCCATCATGCTCCTCAGGTTTTCGCCCTTGCTTCAGGCGGAGGATATCCCGGGATCGAAAGACCCGATGGGACTGAAGCGCTATGAGGGGACCCGCACGACGTTTTACGAGGAGCAGGCATTCGGTAGCTACATCCTTCCGTTGGGAAAGATGTCCAAGAGCAAGGCCAACGTGACCTTCGAGAAAAGCCTGGAGCTGGAGGGTAAAATCACGCGGGTCACTTATGTGGGTAATGACCCGAAACGCACGGCGCTGGAAGTCTATCGAAATTACCAGAAGGCCATCGCGGAACAAGGCTGGACGGTGATGTGGGAGGGCAGCGAGGAAGAACTAAGCGCTGCCAAAGGGCAGATCTTTGCGGGACTGTGGGCCAATCGACCAGGCGGCACTTTCACCCTCAGCAATCTGGGTGGACGCTTCATGGCGGCGCAAAAGGGAGGCTCACACCTCGCCCTTTACATAGTGAATTACAAGGTGGGCACCGTGACACCGAAGGAGCTACAACCCGAAAAAGGTGTGCCCATCGTGGCGCTGGACGTGATCGAATCCGCTGCCATGGAAGAAAAAATGGTGGTGGTGAAGGCGGAAGAAATGGCTTCAACGCTGCTCGACCAAGGGGGCGTGAATCTCTATGGCTTCTCTTTCGACACCGCCTCCGCCACGCTCAAGAGCGAGTCCGATCCTACGCTGGACGAGGTGGAAAAACTACTTCTCGCCGATCCAAACCTGCGCTTGCTGATCGTGGGGCACACCGATGGTGTCGGCGGCTTCGAGGATAACATCGATCTTTCCAAAAGGCGTGCCGCCTCCGTGGTCACTGCACTAAGCAAACGCCTGCCTGCGGCGGCGGCGCGGCTGACTCCCTGTGGAGTAGGATTTCAATGTCCCATCGCGAGCAACAGCAGCGAGGAAGGCCGTGCCAAGAACCGCCGCGTCGCCCTCGTGAAGGTGGAGAAATAGCAGCGGACAAATGGGGCTGGCTGGCTGGCTTCACGAAGAGGAGGAGTTCGCTATTTGGTGTATTTTTTACAAATTAAATTATCAGCCGCAGTTTGACAATCAGCATCTCATAGGTCCCATGAGCCCAACTGGCCCTATAAAACCAACGTCTCCAAGCCTATCCCTTCGATTTTCCCGCACAAATAAAGGCCGAAAATCCACCTGCCCGGAAATTCCTCAAGATTCTGCTTGGCATTTCTCGGTGAATCTTGCAATTTCCGCGCCCGCCCGGTTCCGGGCATCGCACAAAAGCTTCCATCATGTCCGTATCCATCCGCCTCAACCGCAAGGGCACCAAAGACCGCCCTTATTATAAAATCGTCGCCGTTGACAGCCGCAAGCGTCGCGACGGACGTTACATCGAGCAACTTGGCACCTACGATCCTAAAGTCGAAGGGGTGAACTACACCATCGATCTTGCCATCGCCGATAAGTGGCTCGCCGTCGGTGCCAAGCCTTCCGAGACCGTCAACAGCATCATCCGCAAAGCACGCACCACCGCTGCTGCCACGGTTTGATTCCCTAAGTTTTTCGTTTTGCAAACAACCGCGTTCCGCAAGGAAACGCGGTTTTTTTGTTCCCACACCGCGCATGAAATTTGATTCTCCCGTTCCTTTTGAGCAGTTCATGGCGTGGGCGCTGCATGATCCGCAGCACGGCTACTACGCCCGGCGAATCTTCCGGGTGGGCGAGCGCGGGGATTTCACCACCGCGCCGATGCTCTCGGAAGCACCTGGCATGGCCATCGCCGCATGGGTGGCGAAGGCGGCGAAGGAAACAAAATGCTGGAACCTGATCGAAATCGGCCCCGGTGAGGGCACGCTCGCCGCATCCGTTCTAAAGTTTCTGCCGTGGCATCAACGTTGGAGATTCCGGCTGCATCTCGTGGAAACCTCAGCACCGCTCGCGGCTCGCCAACAAAATTTGTTAGGAAACCGCGCCGTTTGGTACCCGAACGTTTCAGCCGCTCTCGCCGCCTGCGAGGGCCGCGCAATCCTTTACTCGAATGAACTGGTGGATGCCTTTCCCGTCCGTAAATTCCAAAAAACCGCCCTTGGTTGGCAGGAGGTTGCGGTGCATTTTGACTCATCAGAACAAGCTCACGAAACCCTCCTCTCCCCTGCCCCGCTGCCGGACTCATCGGGATTTCTCGAAACCCATCCACCGGGCCAGATCATCGAGGTGCACCAATCCTATCAGAAATATCTCGCCACTTGGCTGCCACAATGGAAAGCGGGGCGCATGCTCACCATCGATTATGGAGCCCCGGCGGAAACTCTGTATCATCGCCGCCCCCGTGGCACCCTGCGTGGCTATCTCTTCCAACAACGCCTCGATGGCCCCGCAATCTATCAGAATCCAGGCCGCCAGGATCTCACCGCAGATGTCAATTTCACCGACCTCCAAAAGTGGGGCGATCCCTGGTGCCAAACATCGAGTCTTCGCACCTTCGGCGATTTTCTAAAACTCCCCGACGACCATCCGTTTTCCGATCCCGGCGGAGCAGGAAGCGCCTTCATGGTCCTCGAACAACGCCCGCAACCCGTTGGTGCTCAGGGCTTGAAATGACCAAGGGCGTCGGATCCCATTCCGACGCCCCTGGGCCCTCTGGGGGGGGCTGTTGTGCTATCCCTTACGAAAGAGAGCATGCCACAAACCGGACGGATCTCCATAACGCAATCGCGTAAATCCAACATTCAAAGCCGTCCCGCCGCCTTGATATCGAAATACGAGTTTGCCAGGGCCACCGCGAAGTTCTGGGCGGTGGAGTCCAAGCATAGAATCCCTCTGGCATTCAGGTTCGCAAGCACTTCGCGGCGCTCTTGCAGATAGCGATCCGCCGCGAGAAATTTGAGGGCCGAGGAAAATGAATCCACCGCTTGGGTGGTGGCCTGTTCCACCACTTTTTCCCGCATGCTCGCCAGCAGTACCAAATGGCGGGTGCTGAGAACTTGCAAGGCGGGTATCAACTCCTTGCCATCTTCGCCTCGCAGATTGGTGAGTAAAATCACCAACGAGCGGCGGCGCTGCCGCGCCATGAGTTGCTCCACCGCGCCGCTGAAATCACTGGGCGCTGGCAGCGTCTGATAGTCGTAAAGATGATTCAATAAAACCGGCATCGCATGCGCCCCCTTGATCGGTGGTAGCCAACGATCGGAACCACCGAAGGATTTCACCGCCACTTGATCGCCCTGGCGCAGCGCCACATGCGCCACCAATAGAACCGCATTCAAAACATGATCAAACTGCGGCACCCCGCCATCCAACGCCCGCATCCTTCGCCCGGTATCGAGCAGAAACACCACCGATTGATTGCGTTGTTCCTGATAGTCCCGGCTGATGAGTGACTGCCTGCGTGAGGAGGCCTTCCAATCGATCCGTGCCAGCGGATCGCCATCGCGGTAATCCCGCAACTGTTGGAAATCCTGGCTGGCACCCGCGCGCTGGCGGCGGATGATGCCCAGCGGACTCTCGCGGTGCTGCATCGCCAGCAGCGCGAAGCGGATCACCGGCTCATAGTTCGGATAAACCTTCACGTTTTCCTTTTCCAAATGAAGCGTCCTTTTCGCCCATAAACCGAGCCGCGAAAAACGCTTCAGATACAATCGACTGAATGACAACTCGCCCCTGTCGTGCAGGGTGACAGGATAGAAAACCTTGATTTCCCGCTGGCCGGGCACCACTCCGGACCATGGCATCGTCGCCGCTTGAGCGCCCATGGGAAGCCCATCGAAGACCTCAATCCTCGCATCCCGCCGCGCAGGATTGGTGAAGATCAGCCGCACCTCCCCCGCCTCTCCTTGGGCGAAGCGTCCCGGCAGCCGCCGCTGGACTTGAAGGGGCGCCCTGAGCAATGCCAACAGCCCGTCCACGCCGATCACTCCTAATAAACCAACTCCAAGCCACAGCCAATAGCTCGTTAGATAGGGCATCACCGCCACCACGGCCGCCAGAAGCAGCCATGCCAGCGCAACGCCTAACATTCGAGTGGTGGGACTCATATTGCTTTTGTTACAAACTTATACTATTGCCTTGGGGCTGGCACACTCTCGATGATCGATTGAAGCACTTCATCCACATCCTGGCCGCTGATTGCCACCTCCGGAGTGAGCTGCACGCGGTGCCGCAAGACGGGCAAGGCCGCTTGCTTGATATCATCGGGAGTCACAAACCCACGCCCTGCCAAAGCCGCGAAGGCCTTGCCGATTTTCACCAGACTGATCGCCCCGCGCGTGCCTGCCCCAAGCGAAATCGAGCGAGACTCGCGCGTCGCCTTGGCCAGTGCCACTGCGTAAGCGACCACTTCCGGCACCACCTGGATGGCGGCGGTGGCCTGTTGCGCCGCGATGATGTCCTGCGCCCCACAGACGATGGAAACAGCGGCTTTTGGATCACCCGCGGTTTCGGCGGAGGCACGCCTCACGATCTCGCACTCGGCTTCGTTTGCCGGATAATCGATGAGCAATTTCATGATGAAACGGTCCAACTGCGCCTCGGGCAAAGGATAGGTTCCCTCATGCTCCACGGGATTCTGAGTGGCCAGCGTCATGAAGGGCGGCGCGAGGCGGAGCGTTTCACCATCGATGGTCACTTGCAGTTCCTGCATCACCTCCAACAATGCCGATTGGGTTTTGGCGGGGGCGCGGTTGATTTCATCGGCTAACAGGAGATTGGTGAAAATCGGCCCATGGCGGAGCTGGAAAGTTTGGCTTTTCATGTCAAACAATCGGAACCCCGTCACATCGGATGGCATCAAATCCGGCGTGAATTGGATCCGCGCCGAGTGCCCCCCGAAGGTTCTGGCGAGGGTATTGACCAGATGGGTTTTCCCCAATCCCGGTTTGCCCTCCAGCAGAACATGCCCACCCGCAAGTAGAGCGGCGAGCACTTGATCGATGACGATCTCCTGGCCAAGGATCACGCTGCCGATCTCCTCGCGCATGCGTGAGATCAGTGCGGCGAGGCTGTTAGGCGGTGGGGTTTCGTGAGCGTCTGTTAGGTGAGGATCAGAGGTTTCGTGCATAAGCGTGGAGTTAGTGAAGGACTTGGAGCAAGCGTTGGAGATCTGCGGCGGTGCGGGTGAGAATGGTGGCATCCGCAGGAGCTGGCTCGGCCAAGGCGCGGAACACCCGCTCTCGGGGGATGCCGGATCGATCCGCCAGAAATTGGAAAAAATCCCCGTCCCTGCGGCCCGCGCGGGTGCTGAGTCTCTGCCCCCGTTCGACGATCTGCGCGCGCAGCGGGGCGAGCAGGCCGACTCCGCGATCCAAGCGCCATTGAAAATCACCCAATGCCTCCAGATGATGCTCGTATCCCCGCAGCACGGGGGCCTCCGCTGCCGATTCAAGCGGACCGAAGCGCGCGAAGTTTTTCCACAACCAAAGAAGAATCAGAACCCCCAACGCTAACAAAACCATCCACAGCTTTTTCATCATCAATCCCATCAGCGAAAGGCCCGAGCCACGGGTGAAGGCGATGCTCCCCTCATATTCTGAAATCTGGATGAGTTGATAGAGAAGCGCTGCATGATCTTTTTCTCCGATCCAACGATTACGAAACAACCGCCCGTCCATCAAAACGCTTAGACGGCCCTCGCCGCGGGTGGTGCTGGCGAAAATTGTGGGCTTCCCACCGTCCAGAACCACGGAGGAATCGGAAGCTGCATCCACTTGGAACTCCTCGCCCTCCAGCTCGATCTTGTCTGCCTTGCTCGGTCGATCTTCTATCAACTCCATTTCAAATCGGCCTAACATATCATGCAAGGCTCTCTCATAACGTGGAGGATCATGAAAGGGCGACCAATCATTGATTTGTGAATCCGCATGCTCTGCCAAGAGAACCAAGTGCCCGCCATCGTCCACCCATTGCTCGACTTGGGAGGTGAAGCTCTCGTTGCCGAGGATGGAGGCCGGTAAAAACCAAACCGCATCATCCGCATCCGGCACGGTCCACGAAGGATGAGAATGAATTTCGTAATCCACCAACTCCGCCGCAACCCGCTCTGCGGCCAACCATGAGTTGAGCCTCGCTTTGCCTTTGAAGCCGATTTCCTTCTCCTTCTCGGTGTAATCGCAACCCACCAACACCAGAGCCATCACCAACCATGTGAGACAGCACCTCATTTCTGCCTCCTCTCGCCAAACGGCCATTGTTGGCAAAGCGCCTGCACCTGCCCATCGTCTGGCTTCATCCCTCCATAAGCGATGCCGCTCCAGGCAGCGGTGATGCCGCGAAAGTAGGCCGCATGCGCCACTTGGCCGGCGCTTTCCACCCGTCGCAGGCAATCGCCCTCGGTGTCCGATTCCTGGATCTCCACCCGCGCGGTTTCGATGACTCTTGAAATCGCGCCACGATAGAGCAAGGCCAGCGCTTCCTGATGCTTGCCTTGCTGCCAGAGAAGCCAGGCCGCAGTCGGCACATCCGGGGGCAAGCTGGCGAGGGAAACTTCCATGCCCATCACCACCCGCGCCGATTGAGGAGCTGCTTCCAAGTTTCCCCCTCTTTTACGCAGGAGAAAAACATGGCGGTTCTTCCAAACCGCCCAGCCGATCACTCCCAACAGCAACATCACCGCGCAGGCCGCGAAGATATACATCACCGCCTGCCCGAGTCCGAGCAACCACCCGGGCGCAGAGCCGGACGACGACTTACGGTTGGAAACCCGTTCCTTGATGGTGTGGACTTTGAAATCCTGATGATCTTTTACCTGCTTGATCACCTCCGCAGGGTTCTTCACTTCCTCACCACGGACGCACTGTGGACCGCAGAAAACCAGAAGACAAAGCAGCAGCGCAGCCGTTTTCGTGAGGCGCTGGGCAAGCCGCTTAAAAGCAAGTTCCACGTCCCAACCTTCCAACCAGGTCCGATTGTTGATATAGATACCAAAGCCGCTTCCGGTGAGAAACAAATCCGTTAGGGAAATCGCCATCATCGTGCAGATGACCACCGAACGCATGATCAGATCGGGCACCTCAAAGGCCGAGGCTATATCCCAGCTATCGAGTGCCAATTGCCATGACTGATCCAAGCCTTCTGGAATCAACATCAGCACCAAACCCAGGATTGCCAGCCCGAGCCATGCGCCGATGCACTCGGCGGCAAAGTAAATGCTCATGGCGACACTTCCACCCCTGCGCACCACTTGCTCACAGCGTTTCCTATAGCTGTTGCCGCGAAGCCCTTCCAAGTCCTCCACCGCCAAGGTCACAGGCAGCCATGGGGAAAACCTCGCCCAGACGAAGCGATAGAAGAAGCGCCGGGTCCACGCCTTGGGAAGCTCGCGCCACACCGCCCGCCATGATGGCTTCTCACCGAACAGACGGCGGCTGATTTCAAACAACACCATGCGCGCGCCCGCTGGCTTCAACCACCAGAAGATCACGAGAAAAATGAACGGCTCATCCCAGAGCAGCACGCCTGAAACCACGGTGGGCAGCAGCATCGCCAGCCACCAAACGGTAAAACAACGCCAAAAATCCCTGCGGACCATGGCGAATCCCAGATCCACCGCCTCCCAATCGCTGCGCGGCCTGAGTTCCGCCGTGACTTGATCAAGCTGCATTCCGGGTGCTCCTTCCTGCGTAAAGAAAATAGAGGATGTGCAGAATCCAGCCGATGGCCCCCATGAAATACTTCAAATTCGAGGGCAGGGCCTGCGCCGACCAGAACCCTTCCACCACGGCAGCCAGGGTGGTGAGCAGCGCCGCACCGTAGATGAGAGGAAGAGCTTGTTTGGCTGCCAGCACCAGGGCACGGGTGCGAGGAAGCCGCCCGGGCCGGAGAATCGCCAAACCGAGCTTCATTCCCGCCATGCCGGAAACCATCATGCCTAACAATTCAAACGATGAGTGGCCCGCCACAAAGGTCCAGAAGGACTCCGGATTGCAGGCATGGTTGACATAACCCGCTGCCGCGCCGAGGTGAAAGCCATTGAAGATGAGATAGAACAAAGTCCCCAGCCCGGCGAAGATTCCACCCGCGAAGATCCGGAAATCAATCGCCACATTGTTATAGATATAGAAACAGAACATCATGAAGTTGGATCCATACTCGGAGCGCAGGTGGCTGAGCTGTTCCTCCTTGCCACCATACATCTCTTCCATCGAAGTCATGCCCTCCGCACCCAACACCGCTTGCACCCAGCTGATGTCATGGCGGGCGGAGATGAGGAGCAGGAAAAATGGAATCCAGAAGACCCCGTTGCACAACCAAAACAAACGCCAGTCCTTCCGCACCGCTTGGGGGAACTTCACCGTGACGAAGGAGAGAATGCTTTCCCATGAGCCACGCCTCGTGCGGTAGATGATCTCGTAGCCACGGATGACCAGCCCGTTGAGCCGCTCCGTGATCTGCGCCCCATACATTCTGGATTCCGCCAGCGAGAGATCCAAACAAAGTTCACGAAACAAACGCGGCAAGTGTTCTGCCGCGGGATCCGGCTTGCCTTTTTCCATGAGGGTCAACAAGCGCTCGTATTCTGTCCAGCGCGCGGCATTTTGATATTCGAAATCTCCTGAAGTCATGGTGGGTGGATGATCATCTGATTTCGTTCCGTTTCTCCTGCACCCAGTGGGCCATCGCCAACAAGCGGCCCACTCCAGCCGCACCCGTCACCCCGCTGAGCACGCTGGCTTGGTCTGCAATCTCGATTTTCCTGCCCTCCGACCACAGGGCGGCCCGCTCGCGGAACAAGGCCAGCGCCCTCAGCTCACCCGCGGTGAGACCCACGGGCAAGGGCACTGCGACGATGGGGGGCGGGAGCGCCATGGGAGGCATGGCTTGCACCCGCTCATAGATGACCACCGTGCCCGCCGCCAAATCCCCGAGACGCTGAAAACGCTTCGTCGCTAGGCACGCCGTCAGACCGAATGCATAAGTGAAAAATGGCATTCCATCGATGAAGCGGAGGAAGTTCCTCACCACCGCCTGGCCGAGCGTGATGGGAGATCCCGTGGCTTGGACCACCCGCAGGCCCATCACCCGCTTGCCGGGAGTGGCCCCGCGCTTGCCGATTTCAAAAACTATCGGGTAGAGCCAATCCATGAGAAACCACGCGAGAAGAATCAATCCCTGAGCCACTTTCCCGCCGATCGCCAGGCCAGCGATGGAAATGATGGAGGCTCCCAAGAT
>JBBRIB010000084.1:0-9390 GCA_038221745.1 Verrucomicrobiales bacterium | reverse complement strand
ATCGCAGAGCGCCCGAGTTCCTGAAGCTCGGGCACGTGCCATTCGGGACAGGCCTTTTCAAAGTGGACGGGTGGATTTTTCGGATTTGATTTTTTCGAGCAGTTCGGCCATCTGCTTGGCGATTTCGGGATTTGTCAGGAGCAGGTTCCGGGTCTCGCCCTGGTCCTTGGAAAGATCGAAGAGTGCGGGCTGCGCCGGAGCTCCGGGCTTCTTTTTTCCGCCTTGCCAGCCAGAGGCCAAGGCGAGGTCCGGGAAGTATTTCCACTTGCCTTGGCGGAGCGCCAGATCGCCATTGCCACTCATCACCACCAGAGTCTCGCGCTGCGGCGGGTTCGCCTGACCGAGCAGGGTGGGCAGCAGGTTGAAGCTGTCCGGGGCCTCTCCTTCAGCCAGTTTTTGTCCGGCGACGGCTGCTGCGGTGGCAGGTAGATCGACAAGGCAGACCAGATCATTTGAAACGCCGGGAGCGATCTGTCCGAGCCATCTGGCGATGAAGGGCACGCGGTGGCCACCTTCCCAGAGTTGGGATTTGATACCGCGCCATGGGCCGTTCGGGCGATGACCCTTTTCATCGATCTTATAGGCTCCGTTGTCGCTGGAGAAGATGACGAGTGTGTTGTTTGCGATGCCGAGCCGGTCAAGGGCGTTCAAGACCTCGCCCACCGACCAATCGAGTTCGGTCATCATATCGGCCCGGGCGCCGAGTCCGGTGGTGCCGACGAAGCGTGGGTGCGGGATGGCGGGTGCATGCACATCGTGCGGCGCGAAGTAGAGGCAGAATGGTTTTTCCTTGTTCCGCTCGATGAAGCCCACGGCCTCGCGGGTGAAGGTGTCTGCGATGTCTTCGTCCTTCCACCACGCGGCCTTGCCGCCGGACATGAAGCCGATGCGCGCCCGCCCGGCGGCTTGCTTGACGAGGCCGTTCTCAGCAGCGAATTTTGGATCGTAGGAATACTTGATGGGGTCGGCGGGATCCAGGTTCACCACGCGGTGTCCCCGCACATAGACGGTGGGGATGCGGTCGTTGGTGGCGGGCAATCCGAAGAACTCATCGAAGCCGATTTCCAGAGGACCGGGGGTAAGGTCCTTGTTGTAGTCCGGCGTGGTGGTGCCGAAGCCGAGGTGCCATTTTCCTATGACCGCGGTCTGATAGCCGGCCTTTTTCATGATGCCGGGCAGGGTGGGTGTGCCCACGGCGATGAGCAGCGGCGAGCCTCCGTGCGCCACGCCCTTGTTAAGACCCACCGCGTCTTTGCGCCATGAATACTCGCCCGTGAGCATCGAGTAGCGGGTGGGCGTGCAAACGGCGGCGGACGCATGACCATCGGTGAAGCGCATGCCTTCCTTGGCAAGTCGATCAAGGTTGGGCGTTTTGATCAGGGTGGCACCATAGCTGCCGAGGTCTCCCCAGCCAGCATCGTCGGCAAGGATGATCACCACGTTGGGACGAGTGGCGGCGGGCGGGGTTTCCGCATGGACGGGACCGGCGAGTATTGCGAGAACGGCAGCGGAGCGTTTTAAGAATTTTGAATAGGTTGATTTCATAAGAGTGATGGATGGATTCTACTTTCAGCCAAGGAACGGAGGATCACAGCGTCGTTGCTTGCCGCCTCTCGCGATGATTCCTGCCGGAAAATTAAAGTGTCCTGCAAATTGCGTGTGGTGTGGAGATTCGTTCACGGGCCTTTTTCTTTCATGCCCAGGAATTTCAGAGCGACCTTGGTGCGCCCGTGGACGTGGAGTTTCTCGTAGATTTGCTTGAGGTGCCATCTGACGGTTTCCACGCCGAGGCTGAGGTGCTCTGCGATCTCCTTGTTGGAGAGACCTTGGGAAAGTGCCTGGAGGATTTCCGTTTCGCGCCGGGAAAGCGCGTCTTTGCCCTCTTTGGGCGCGCTGGCTTCACGGAAGGATTCCACAACCTTGCGCCCGATGCTGCTGGTCATGGGCGCTCCCCCGGTGAGTACATCCTCAATGGCTCTGATGATTTCGCGGGGATCGCTCCGCTTGAGGATGTAGCCGCTCGCCCCTGCTTTGAGCGCTTGGAAGATCTTGGTCTCGTCCTCATAGACGGTGAGAATAAGGATCAAAAGGCCGGGCATGTCCTCCTTGAGTTTTGCCGTGCACTCGATGCCGGAAAGGTTGGGTAGATGAATGTCCATCATCACCAAATCCGGCTTCAGGCGTGGGATCAGTTTCAAGCCCTCCTCGCCATTCGCGCAGCATCCCACGCATTCCCAATCCGGGATGGAGTTGACGAGTTCCTCAAGGCTTGAGCGAACGACGTTATTGTCCTCCACAATGACGATGCGGGCTTTGCCGGAATGGGTTTTCATGCTGAATTTCGGATCTGGGTTACTGGTCATTTACGATCGCTTTTGATAGATTTGAAATACGGCTACCCTCCAGAGGCAAGCTGGGAAATGGGAAGAGAGAGGACCACTTTGGTGCCTTGTTCCGGCTGACTTTCGATCACACAGAAACCGTGGGCACCTTGCATGCGTTTGCGCATGTTTCCGAGTCCATTGCGGCCTTCCGCCACGGCAGCTGGATCGAACCCGCATCCGTCATCCGCGATGGTGACAATCAGCGAGCGCTGATGAAGCCGGATGGAGAGGCGCACCTCGGTGGCAGAGGCGTGTTTGATCACATTGTTGACGGCTTCGTTCACGGCCATGAGCAGGTGATGGCGCAGTTCTGAATCCAGAGCGGTGGCAGGCAGCTCATCCGCGACTTCGAGCCGGCAGCGGAGATCGACCGAGGACAAGCTCTCTTGAGTGCGGGAGCAGAGATAGTTCACGGTGGAGGACAGCGAGTCATTGGAGGGATTTACGGTCCAGACGATTTCATCAAGAGACTTCGCCATGCGCTGGGCGCGCTCGACGATGCCGTCCAGCCGCTCACGGGTGGCGGGCGAATTCGCATGGGCTGCCCCGAGCACCCCGAGAAAGTTGATCTCGGTGAGGGTGGCTCCGAGATCGTCGTGGAGATCCTGCGCGATGCGGGTGCGCTCGCCCTCTAATTTTCGTTCCTGTTCGAGAATCACCATGCGCCTCCGGATGCGCCGCAGTGACCACCAGCGGACGGACAGGGCGATGGCCAGGGAGCCGATGGCAAGGCACCCGCCGAGGAACCACCAGGTCTGCCTGAACTTCGGCTTGATGGTGACTCCGAGCACTGCGGTTTTTTCTTCCCACGAGCTGCCTGCGCGTGCGGCGGAGACTTCGAATCGGAAGCTGCCGGGCGGCAGAGACAAGAATGTGACCACCCGCATGCCCTCGGTGTCCCTCCATGAATCGTCCAGGCCTACGAGTCTGTAGCGGAAACGTAGTTTCTCCGGACTATTGAACGAGGGGGCGGAGAAACGGAACTCAAGGGGGCTATCGGGAGTCGCCAGTTCCAGCGCTTTCCCGCTTTGTGATTCATAATTCCAGAGCGATCGGCCATCCACTGAGATGGATTCGATGCGGAGGGGTAGCGGAAAGTCTGGCGTATCGTCCTTGCCGGGGGGCACCCGCACCGCGCCTGCTGCCATTGAGAACCACAAGGTGCCGTCCGCCATCTTGGTTGCGAGATTGCCATGGCCGCTGGAGAATTGAGGCAATGTGAGTCCTTCATCACGGCTGTAGAGATTGGCCCGAAGGAGGCTCGCGCGCTTTCCCGCTCCGACTGCGAGCAGGTCTTCAATCGAGACCCGCTGGAGCCCGACATTGGTTCCGAGCCAGAGGTTTCCCCGCGAGTCGTCGAGAATCTGCAAGATGACGTTGCTGGCGAGGCCCTGCCGGGTATCCCAAACCGTGTAGGATTTTCCATTCCAAAGAGCCAGTCCGCGGCCGGCCATGCCGACCCAGACACGCCCCTGCCCGTCTTCATGCAGCGTGGCGATGGATTTGCTAGGCAATGCTTGTGCGCCGTCGAGCGATTGCCATCGTTGCCCCGTCCTGCGGAGGATGCCATTGGCAGTGGTATAGGCCCATAGCTCACCGTCGCGTTTTTCGAGAAACCCAATGACCGGTATTGCCGGCTCGCCTTGAGGTGCGCGTCCGGTCTGCAAGATCCCGTCGTGGAGGTGTTGGATGGCTCCGTTGTGTGTGCCGATCCATAGGTCTCCGGCGCGGTCGCGGTGCAGCCCGTGAATCCAGTTGTGCGATGATTTCTCTCCTGAATTGATGGAGGTGCTTTGGCCGTTCTTCCAATGCATCAACCCCTCATTGAAGGTTCCGATCCACAGGCCACCGCTGCCATCGTCACATAGTGACCGGATGAATGGATTCAGAGGAATTTTTCCCGGCTGTGCTGGGACAAACGTATCCCCATCCAGCCGCTTGAGGCCGCCCCCGTCCGTGCCGGCCCAAAGCTGCCCCGCCGCATCGGTGACGAGCGCGGTGGTCACATGTTTTCCGAGTCCTTCCTTGCGCCCGAACACCTCGACGCGGCGGTGGCGCACCTGATTGAGGCCGCCCCCATTGGTGCAGGCCCAGATGCTGCCCTCCTGATCCTCCAGCAGAAACCTAACATCGTCGTGGCTGAGGCCGCCATTCGTATCAATCCGGGTCCAAACACCCTCTTTGAGGGTGGCGATGCCGCTGTTCCGGGTGGCCACCCATACCGATCCATCGGCCGCCACGGCGCAGGAAATGTGCTTGCCATCCGCCTCCGGCATCCCGGCGGTTAGATCCTCCCAGTGCTCTCCGGTTCCCTTTACCAAGAGATTTTGTCCGAAGAGCAGCCAGCTTCCTTCACCCGCCGGCACCATTCCCAATATCTCACGCCCTGCCACGATGCTGTCGAGTCCCGGGACGTTCTCAATCTTTCCGTTCATCCAGCGGACCACGCCTGAGCGGCCGATGATCCACAGCGAGCCATCGGCTGCCGCCTGAAGATTGCTGATATAGTCTGTGGGCAGGGCTTGCGAAATGACTTCCGCTTTTCCTTCCTTTAATCGCCATAGGCCCTTTTCGCCACTGAACCACATCGAGCCATCACGCGTCTCCGTGATGCTCCAACAGGACCTCTTTGCCCACTCCTGATCGAGCGTTTGCCATTTCCCTTTTTCCCGGACTGCCACTCCCCGGCGAGTGCCGACCCAGAGACGTTTTCTTGAATCGAAAAACATGGACTGCACCTGATTGTCCGGAACCCCGTCTTTTACGCTGAAGTTCTCGAAGCGAACGCCGTCGAAACGGGAGACCCCCCAGTCCGAGGCGATCCATAGATCGCCACCTGGCGATTGGCAGACGCTTGTCGGAGAGTTATGCGGCAGTCCATCGATAGTTTGCCAGGAACGGATCAGCAAAGAGGAAGGGGCTGGAGAGGCGGATGCCTGGAAGCCGCGAAAATTCAATGGTGAAAGCCCGATCAGGACCAATACCGGGAAAAATCGTGCCGAACCCAACATTGGTAAAATGCTCGTCGAGACCCTGATGGGGATCAAGCATTGGTTCCTTCACTTCCTTCACATCCGTCAAAACCACCCGAAAAGGGGGGTGACTCTCGGACTGTTGGGGCGCTAGATTCAAGGTTAGCCCGGTTCCCACTCTCCGATCAAACTCAAGTGAACTCTATCAAACTTCTGCTTTTTGCCACCGTCGGCCCCCTTCTTGGCGGGGTGCTTCCCGCTGCGGAATCCAAGCCTAATATCCTCATCATCGTCAGTGACGACCAAGGTTACGCCGACGCGGGTTTTCAAGGGAGCAAGGAAATTCCCACACCTCACCTCGACAGGCTCGCTCGCGAGGGCCAGGTCTGCACCCAAGGCTATGCCTCGCATCCCTTTTGCAGTCCCACCCGCGCCGGCTTGCTGACCGGTCGCTACCAGCAACGCTTCGGCCACGAGAACAATCCGTTTTACGACCCGAAGGATCGCCTGGAAGGCTTGCCGCTTTCGGAAAAACTGTTGCCTGAGTTTCTGCGCGAGGCTGGCTACGTCACCGGCTGGATCGGCAAGTGGCATCTGGGTGCCGCGCCCGAGTTCAGCCCGCTGAAACGCGGGTTTTCGGAAACCTTCGGCTTCATCGGCGGGGGCCACCGCTACCTGGATTGGAAGCCGGATTCCAAAAGCGAATATCTCGTGCCGATCAAACGCAACGGCCAGCCCGTCGAGGTCACTGGGCATCTCACCATCGCCCTCGGCAAGGAATCCGCCGATTTCGTCCGCCGCCACCGCAGCGAGCCGTGGTTCCTTTACCTCGCCTTCAATGCTCCCCACACGCCGCACGAACCCACGGCGGAGCGCTTGGAGCGATTCGCCTCGATCCCCGATCTGAACCGCCGCAAGTATGCCGCGCAGATCAGTCTGCTGGACGATGCCATCGGCCAAACGCTTCGCACTTTGCGTGAAACCGCGCAGGACCAACGCACGCTGGTGTTCTTTTTCAGCGATAACGGCGGCCCCGCCGGGCCCAGTGGCAATGGCTCGATCAACTCGCCACTGCGCGGAGGCAAGGGCGAGATGTATGATGGTGGCGTGCGGGTGCCCTTTCTGGTGAGTTGGCCCGGCACATTAGCCGAAGGCAAAACTTACGACCATCCGGTGTCCTCGCTCGATGTCTTCGCCACCGCGCTGGCCGCCGCCGGAGTGGCGATGCCGAGCGACCGCATTTATGATAGCGTGGACCTCGTGCCTTTTCTGATAGGGGTGAAGCCCGGTGCACCCCACGAACGGCTGTTTTGGCGCAGTGGCGAGAAACTCGCCGTGCTTGAAGGCAACTCCAAACTCGTCCGCCGTGGCAAGCAACCCGACGAGTTATATGATCTAACCAGCGACATCGCGGAGGCGAAGAACCTTGCCTGTGAAAGCAACCTGGAGGCCAAGCACCTCAAATCCCTGCTTGATGCCTGGAACGCGGAATTGGTGCCCCCCGCATTTCCCGGACTGATGGCGAAACGAGGCGGCAAATCTCTGAAAATGATCGCACCTGAGGCAAACGCTTTGGAGTAGGATCTGGAAAAATTCTGAGGCAGACCTCCCTTCAATCATCCTCTGATTTCCACTCTCTCATCCACAGATCTTACACCTCTCATGAACCGCCGCACATTCCTCCAGCTCTCGCTCATGGCCGCCCTCTCGGGAGGAACGCCTGCCTTGGCAAAATCCACCAGGGCCGCCTCGGTAAAAAAAGGCCTCGGCCTCGGCACCCAGTCCGAGGGCTGGGCTGACAAGCTGAAGGAAATGCAAATCAACTGGTTTTACACATGGGGCCCCAAGGCCCCCAGCGGCATTCCCGATGGCACATCCTTCATCCCGATGATCTGGGGCCTCAAGGGTAAGAAGGAAAACATCGCTGGAGTTGGCCAAGCTGCCAAGGCTCTGGGCATTAAGGAACTTCTGGGCTTCAACGAGCCTGATCAAACGAAGCAGGCCAATCTGAGCGTGGAGGAGGCACTCGCCGCGTGGCCCCTGTTAATGAAGACCGGTCTCCGGCTCGGCAGTCCCGGGTGCGTGCAGCCTGATAACGATTGGATGAAATCCTTCATGGCTGCCGCCAAAAGAAAGAAGCTTAGAATCGATTTCGTCTGCGTCCACAACTACGGCGGGCCAAGCCCTGATCCCCTCATAAAACGACTCGAAAGCATCCACAAACTCTATGGAAAGCCCATCTGGCTCACAGAATTCGCTGTGGGTGACTGGGAGGCGCCAAGCGCCGGGGAGAACCGCCACAAGCCGGACGCTGTCCTCCGTTTCATGGAAAAGGTTCTGCCGCGTCTCGAAAGACTCGATTTCCTAGAGCGCTACGCATGGTTTCCCGCCAGCCCAAAGAGTACCCCCTTGGGCACGAGCGCACTTTACGATGATGCCGGAAAACTCACCCGTCTCGGCCAATGTTATCGAGATATTTAAATCCATAAGCTCCAACCACCCGAACGGGTGGAAATACGTCAATCCTACTTTGACCCATTGCAAACCGGGAGAGTATGGAATAGCTAGGGAAAACCTCTCTTGGTTGATCCCCGGCAGCCGAAACCCAAGTTCGATGTCATCCAATTCCATGACAATTTCTGATGCCGCTCGAAAAACCACCCGAAATGGGGGTGCTTTTGGGCCTGCCGAAGAACTACATTTGGGTAATTCCAAGCACTTCCAAACCCGAAAATCCAAACTCATCACGGCAATATCCGATTCTTTGAACTCTCTCTGACTTGTCCCAGCAGGGGCCAAGCCTGGAACGAAACACACCAGAAAGCACCCAACTCTCAAATTCTCACATCGTTAATCAAAATTCCACCATCAAACACACAAAAACCATGAAATCCCGTCCTAACCCACTCCTGCGTTCCAGCTCACTCCTCATCTACCTTCGCTCGGCGGCATTCGCAGTTGCAGCGGGCGCTTGTTCATCCTCCCTCCACGCTCAGTCCTGGGATGGCGGGGGGGCGAGTAACAGTTGGGGAACTGCCGACAACTGGGATCCGAATGGAGTTCCGGCCTTCACCACCACGACCGATCTCGTGTTCGACAATCTCACCCGGCCAAACAATTTCATCGGAGCTGAACGCATTGTCCGCTCGATCAGTTACGGCGCGATCATAGATTCTGCGTTTCAATCAAACGTTCAGGACTTTGCGGGAGGTGCTTCTCGGAATCTCACGCTGCAGGCCGCCTCTGGCAATGCCTCGATCACTGTTAACGTCGGCGCGGTAGGAAACATCACCCTGGGGACTGCCGGTGGAACGGGAGCTTTCGGCAATATTGTTTTGGGCTCCAACTTGAATGTTGTCCACAATGGCAGCGGCACGCTGCTGATCAACCGCCCGATCACGGGCACAGACTTCGGCCTCACCAAGACCGGCACTGGAACACTACAGCTTGGTGCCTTTAACACCGCAACCGGTGCTTTGAACATCGACGAAGGCACGGTTATTGCCGGCTCACAAGCAGCAACTGGACAAGACATCAATGCTTTCTCTGGCCTCAATCTCCGGGGCGGTACGCTCATGGTTCGCACCGGGTTCGCCAACAAGTCCATTGATACCGCTCCGGTTACGGTGTCGGTAGCAAGCACCCTTGAAATGAATGGTGTCCCGAGCGGTGCTAATAATTTCAACGTGACCTTTGGCGGAGCCGCTGGTTTTGCGTTGAATGCTGACCTCACGTTCGAAAACACCTCCCCGGTCACCACGCTTACGAACGGGATGACTATCTCCCGCGCCATGACTGGCGCCGGCGATATCATCGTGGATACTTATAACAACATCGCGTCTAGTTCGGACAGTTACGGTCTAGGTCGTCTCGCGGTGACTGGAGACAATTCCGGTTGGAGCGGTGATCTTAGAATCACCCAGGGAACGGTTAGCCTAGGCGGCGCATTGCTTGGTGGCCAAGCTAGCGGCACTGGAGCGATTATTCTCGGCACCACGGCTAGTGCATCCGGTGCTGGCCTGACTTTCTTTTCT
>JBBRIB010000083.1:0-9418 GCA_038221745.1 Verrucomicrobiales bacterium | reverse complement strand
GAATCATTGAGGAACACATGTTTTTGAGGTTTATTCACACTATTAAGAAGAAGATCTTACAAAGTCAAAAAATAAGAAATCATCACAAGATGTTAGAAACAACGAGGTCCCATCCACCAAGATTGGCAAATGGGACCTCACATGGGAGAGAGCGTGAAGGAATGGCTCAGAGGAGCATCAGAGCGGGGCTTTCAAGGAGTTTCTTGACCTCAGAGAGGAACTGAGCAGCCACGGCACCATCGACGACCCTGTGGTCACAGGAGAGGCCAAGATTCATGCGCAGGCCGGGAACGACGGCACCGTTTTTGACAACGGGCTTCTCGATGGCAGCCCCGACCGAAAGGATGGCGGCTTGAGGAGGATTGACGATGGCATCGAAGGACTCGATTCCCCAGGCTCCGAGGTTGGAAACAGTGATGGTGCCACCGTCGAACTCATCGGGCTTGAGTTTCTTGTCCTTGGCACGGATGGCGAAGTCCTTGACGGCCCGGGAAATGGCAAGCAGCGATTTGGTTTCCGCCCGCTTGATGACCGGGGTGACGAGGCCATCTTCCACTGCGATGGCGACGGAGAGGCCGACGTGTTTGAATTTCACGATGTGATCACCCGCGAAGGAAGCGTTGATTGCGGGGACAGCCCCGGCGGCACTGATGACGGCCTTGAGGATGAAATCGTTGACGGAATACTTGTTGCCGTGGGTTTTCTCGGCTTGGTCGTTCACCTGCTTGCGCATGTCCATGAGCGGCTGCGCATCGACATCGACGTGAAGATAGAAGTGGGGAATGGTGGTTTTGGAAATGAGAAGGCGCGAGGCGATGATTTTGCGCATCGAGCTGAGCTGGATGATTTCGTCGCCTTCCTTGGCGGTGGGAATGATCGCTTGAGGTGCTGGGGTCGCTGCTGCGCTTGTTGGTGGAGCTGGGGATTTCGCTTTGATGGAGGCGGCGAGGGCGGCGGCGGCAGTGGCATCCGAGGAAGGTGCGGGGGCCGCTTTTGCGGCACTGGTAGGTGGTGCGGCTACCTCGGATGGTGCGGCGACGACATCGGCTTTGACGATTCGTCCGCCAGGGCCGCTGCCTGAGAGGGTCGTGAGATCGACTCCAAGATCGGAGGCGACTTTGCGAGCGAGGGGTGAAGATTTAAGGCGGCTGCCGTCGCTCAATACAGGTGTGGCGGTATTTGCGGCAGGAGTCGCGGCGGCAGGGGCAGGTGTTGGGGTCGGGTTAGGTGTGGCAGCGGCAGGTGCGGTGCTGGAGCTTTCTTCAGAGCTGCCGCCGAGGATCGCGAGGGTGGCTCCGATGGGGGCTTTTTCGCCTTCATTGATGAGAATTTGGGTGATGATTCCATCGTCAAAAGCCTCCATTTCCATGGTGGCTTTATCGGTTTCCACTTCGGCGAGGATATCGCCGATTTCGACGGTATCGCCGACTTGTTTGTGCCATTTGATCAGGGTGCCCTCGGTCATTGTATCCGAGAGTTTAGGCATTTCGATGTTCACAGACATGGTATTTAAGGAATGGAGTCGGGGTTAGAGTGGTCGATTCCCGACGTATTTCCAGCCTTTTTCGGGGTGATGAGGAAACAAAAAAGCGCGGGGAGTTTTTGAGCTCCTCCGCGCTTCGGAAATGAGTGGGTGGAAGGCTCAGGGAGCAAGCGGTTTCATCGTAGGGATGAGGCCGATGTGTGGGCTGCCGACGGCACCTTGAGCGGTGGCCATCTTCATTGTTGCCTCGGAAGTGGTGCCGCAGCAGTCCTTTTTCGGGCAGTAATAACGGGTACACTTAGGGCAAGGGATGCGCACCTTCTTGGTCACGGTCTTGTAGCGTGGCACTTTTTTCTCGACGGTCTGAGTCATGCCGCCTTTGCCGTTTCTCGCATTTCCAGGAGTGTAAACTTCTTCGGTGACGATGTCGTAATGGCAGGTTTTGACTTGGCGGGTCTCGGTGCGATAACCTGCGGTATGTCCGCCGCTACCGAACATGGAGCAGCAGGAAGAAAAGCCAAGCGAAGTGGCAACGAGGGCGGCGAGAAGAACTAGGTTTTTCATAGTTTAATGGATAGGTAGATAGGGAATGTGTGGTTACATGCAGCAGCAAGATGTCAGCGTGAGTGCGAGAGTAGCGGCGGTGATCATAGAGGCAATACGAAGCAACATGCCTCAGATGTTAGGACTCAGGATGGCCTTGGCAATAAAAAAGAGAGTTTCCGAGAGGATGATTTAGGCGAGCATTAAAACTTTTTCCACGATCCGGCGTGGATTTGGAAGTTGTTCATGCTCAATGTGTGGTGAATAAATTGATGGGGCATCAATTGAGCAGACCCGCTTGATCGGCGCATCTAGGTAGTCGAAAGCGTGATCTTGGATAAGCATGGCGACCATCGCGGAAACACCGCCGAAGGGTTTTGATTCATCGACGAGGACTACCCTGTTGGTTTTCATGACGGATTTGAGAATCGCGTCCTGATCAAGCGGGCGGATGGAGCGGAGGTCGAGCACGTCGCAACTGATGCCGTGCTCGTTTTGGAGAATTTCCGCTGCGGCGAGTGACTGGATCACCGAGCGACCATGGGCGATGAGGGAAACATCGGTGCCTTCACGTTTCAGGTCTGCCACGCCGAGGGGGACGACGTGATCACCGTCGGCAGGATCGGGGACTTCGCCCGTGTTGCCATAGAGCAGGGTGTTTTCCATGAAATAGACGGGGTCGTTGTCGCGGATGGCGGCTTTGATAAGGCCCTTGGCATCGGCTGGAGTTGCCGGCGCGCAGACTTTCAAACCCGGAAACGCAGCGAAGAGCCCTTCTGGAATATGCGAGTGAGTTGCGCCCACACCGGTGCCACCGTTGGCCGGGCCACGAACGACGATGGGGCAATTGCAAAGACCGCCCGACATGTAACGGACGCAGGCGGCATTGCTGACAAGCTGATCAAAGGCTACGGAGTGGAAGGACCAAAACATCAGCTCCATCACCGGGCGGACTCCCAGCATGGAAGCACCGATGCCCATGCCAATGAAGCCAGCTTCGGAAATCGGGGTATCGACAATGCGTTTGTCCCCCCATTTTTTCCAAAGACCTTCTGTCACTTTATAGGCGCCATTGTATTGCGCGACTTCTTCGCCCATGATGACGACGTTGGAATCGCGGGCGAGTTCCTCATCGAGGCCTTCACGGAGTGCTTCACGGTAGGTAAGAATGCGGGACATGATGTTTCAAAAAGACGATAGTCGAGTAATGGTTGAGAAGGGAAAGAACACGGTTCGACTCAATCGTTGAAAAAGTGGCGGCCGATTTTGGAGGCGGGGGTGTTGTTGTCGGTCTCCCAATAAACATCCGTGCTGATGTCTGCGATGGTTGGGGCAGGCGATTCGTCGGCAAATTTGGCGGAGGCAGCAGCTTCGTCCTTTGCTTGCTGGTTGATAGCTTCTGCTTGCTCGGAAGTCATCACTCCTTCGGCGATGAGTTTGCGCTCGAAAACTGCGATGGGGTCATGGTTTTTCTTATAGTTTTCGATCTCCTCGGGCGTCCGGTAGCCGCCCTTGTGCTTGGAATCTGCGACGCTGTGTCCGTAGTAGCGGTAGGTATCGATCTCAAGCAGCGTCGGTTTACTCTGTTTTTTCGCTCGCTCCATGGCGATTTGAGTTTTTGCGCGGACCTCGTAGATGTCTGAACCATCAATAACGTCCCATTCAATGGCATAAGCCTCGGCACGCTGGGCCAGACAGCCGTTGTAGGAGGAAGAGCGCTCTTGTGAGGTGCCCATGGAATAGCCGTTATTCTCGATGACGTAAACGACGGGTATATCAAAAAGCGCGGCGATGTTCAGGGATTCATGGAATGCACCTTGATTTACCGCGCCATCCCCAAGATAGCAAAGGCAGCAACCTTCGCGTCCCAGATACTTCAAACCGTAGGCTAAACCAAGGCCAAGTGGAGTTTGCCCGGCGACGATTCCGTGGCCGCCCCAGAAATTTTTATCCGGAGCGAAAAAATGCATCGAGCCGCCTTTGCCTTTCGAGCAGCCCGTTTGTTTGCCATACATCTCTGCCATACATTCGTTCATGCTCATTCCGAGAGCCAGCGCATGGCCGTGATCGCGATATGCGGTGATGAAATGATCGTCTGGACCCTTCAATGAAGTGGTACCCACGGCAACCGCCTCTTGTCCGATATAGAGGTGGAGGAAGCCTCCCATTTTACCGGATGTGTAGAATTTCAAAGCGGTGGATTCGAATCTACGGATCCGCACCATCTGGGTGTAGAGGCCGATCTTTTGCTCAGGGGTTAGAATCTGGTTGATCGGGGAACCTGCGAAATCGAGGGCGGAAGGGCTGGTGAGAGTCATGGGCCTGATGATATATAGGGAAGAAAGTTACTTGGCAAGAACCGGGGCGGAAGCGGAAAATTTCGGCAGGCGCATTTGAGCGAGGGCGAAAATGGTGGTGAAAAGGACATTCGCCATCGCCATGTTACGGAGGAAAACCCACGAGGGAATAGGTGATCCGAGAGGCCCGGCCCAGAGGGATTGCCATAAGCCAGTCAAATTTTTCGCGTAAAGCGGATCGCCGATCCAGGCGATGGAGTTGGTGATCAAATGGAAAACCAGAGCCGCTGCGGCAGAGCCGAGGAGCAGGGTGGGGAGGCCCTTGTGTGTTAGGCCTTTTCCAAGGAGAAACACCGCTGCGAAACCAAGCAAGGTCGTCAGGAAAATCGCCGGATCTGAAACTGGACCGATCCCCATTGGGTAAGTGGCGGCCCATACCATGAGCGGGATCACAAACCCACGCCAACCCGGAGCGAGCAAGGCCCCGCAAAAGAATACGGCTGCCAGTGGTTGGAAGTTGGGCATGCTATCGGAGAATACACTTCCGACCGCACGGAATGCGATGAGGAGCCCTACAATCAAGAGGAGTGGTAGATAGCGTTGCATGTCGGGGAGAGGATTGAGGATTTTTTGAGGCAGGGCTAGATCAAAATCCTGCTTTGCTAAAGGTTTTTAGATTCCTCAAATCGCAATCGCGGGTTAGGCTCCCGAGCATGGATCAAGAATCTTTGACAGATGCAGCATGGCAGGCACGGGAAAATGCCTATGCACCTTACTCGGACTTTCAAGTGGGGGCTGCGTTGTTGGCAGAAGATGGGAGGGTTTTCCATGGCTGCAACGTCGAGAACATTTCCTACGGCCTCACCAACTGCGCCGAGCGTGTGGCCATCGGTGCGGCAGTGGCGGCGGGGGTGAGGAAATTCAAAGCCGTCGCCGTTGTCGCGGATACCGCCGTTCCCATCTCACCCTGTGGGGCCTGCCGCCAGGTCCTGGCGGAATTCGGCGTGCCCCTCGTCATTCTGGCCAACCGGACGGAGCGGTTGGAGTTTACCCTAGAGGAACTTCTGCCACGGGCCTCGGCAGGGATCTTGGATCGCGCAGATTAAGAATGTTCCACGTGGAACAAAATGCCTACCGGGAGTTCCATTTCCAAGCTTGAGCAAACACCATATCCGGCTATGCTGCGCGTCCCACGATGTTTCGCTACCCTAAGATTTATGATGTGATTGTAATTGGCGCCGGTCATGCCGGAGTCGAAGCTGCGATGGTGGCGGCTCGGCTGGGTGCACAAGTTGCCATCCTTACCCAGAACCTCGATACCATCGGCCAAATGTCGTGCAACCCAGCCATCGGCGGCCTCGCCAAGGGCCACATGGTGCGTGAAATCGATGCCCTCGGCGGCATCATGGGCCTCAACACCGATGCCACAGGCATTCAATGGCGCATGCTTAATGCTTCCAAGGGGCCTTCCGTCCGTGCGCCGCGCGCCCAATGCGACAAAAAAGCCTACCAATTCCGCATGAAACGCGAACTCGAGGCCATGCCCGGCATCGAGATCCATCAAGGAAACGTCGCCGAACTTCTTGTTGAGGACGACCACATCCTCGGCATCGCCACCTCTCTCGGCATGGAGATTTGCGGGAAATCCGTAATCCTCAGTGCTGGCACTTTCATGGGAGGCCTCATGCACGTCGGCCTCCGTAATGAAAAAGGTGGACGCATGGGCGACGCCACGTCCCACGTTTCCGAATCGCTCAAGCGGCTCGGTTTCAAGGTGGAGCGCTTTAAAACCGGAACACCCTGCCGCCTCAACGCCCGTTCCATCAATTTCTCAAAGTGTGAGCGGCAGGATGGCGATGACCCAGTCCCGAAGTTCAGCTTCATGGCGGATACCCTCCAAAAGGGCGAAAACGACCTCTTCACCCTGAATCCTTGGGGTGATCCTATGTTCCACGTGGAACAAATGCCCTGCTGGATCACCTACACCAATCCTCGCACCCACGAGATTATCGCAGGAAATCTCCACCAATCTCCGATGTATTGTGGAGTGATCGAGGGGATCGGGCCGCGTTACTGCCCGTCGATTGAGGACAAGGTTGTCCGCTTTGCTGAAAAGGATCGCCATCAGGTTTTCCTCGAGCCAGAAGGTCGTCACACCCTCGAATATTACGTCAATGGTGTTTCCACCTCCTTGCCCTACGAGGTGCAATTGGAATTTCTCCGCTCCATCGTGGGCCTTGAGAAATGCGAAATCCTCCGTCCGGGCTATGCGGTAGAATATGATTACTGCCCACCCACCCAGCTTAGGGCCACGTTGGAAACCAAACAAATCGAGGGTCTCTATTTTGCTGGCCAGATCAACGGCACCTCCGGTTACGAAGAGGCAGCAGGGCAGGGGCTCATCGCCGGAGCCAATGCCGCCCTCAAGGCCCTTGGTAAGCCTGAATTTATCCTCGGCAGGGACGAGGCCTATCTCGGTGTAATGATCGATGACCTCGTCACGCGTGGCTGCACCGAGCCCTACCGCATGTTCACCAGCCGCGCCGAATACCGCCTCCTGCTCCGGCAGGACAACGCCGACCTCCGCCTCACCCCCAAAGCCGCCGCGATCGGCCTTGCCAGCGGTGAGCGGGTCCGCCGTGTGGAGGAAAAACTTGCCGCTCTCGCCCAAGCCGACCCCTTCGTCCGTCAAACTAATTATCAGGGCGTGAAACTCGACCAATGGTTCCGACGCAGTGAAAATTCTTGGGAAACTCTGCCTCAAAACCTCAAAGAAATGTTCCACGTGGAACTTTGGCCACTGATTGAGACAAATTTTAAATACGAAGGCCACCTCGGCCGCCAGCAAGCCCAAATCGACCGTATGGTTCGTAACGAAGGCAAAAAACTCCCTTCAGAACTCGATTTCTCGAGCATCCGTGGCTTGAAAAAAGAAGCTCAAGTCCGTTTTACCGAGATCCGCCCCGCCACACTAGGCCAGGCAAGTCGTATTCCCGGGATCACCCCGGCCGATGTGGCCATGCTCGTGATTTGGCTGGAAAAACTCGAACGCGAAGCTATCAAGCTGTAGCGGCGTGTCTGTGACCGTCGCGGGGACTGAGCAGCCGAAGAACTTCGCGCCTTGCTTTTGCTGCGACACTCATAGAGGTGACGCTACAAGCATCTCATTGGCAAAGCACTGTAGCGGCGTGTCTGTGACCGTCGCTGCGAATGGGCCGCCTAAGGGCTTCGCGCACCTCATTCACTACGACACTCATAGAGATGCCGCTACAAGCGATCCATTGGCAAAGCACTGTAGCGGCGTGTCTGTGACCGTCGCTGCCGATGAAGCGCTGAAGAGCTTCGCGCACCTCAGCAGCTACGACACTCATAGAGGTGCCGCTACAATCCTCGCATTTGCAAAGCACTGTTGCAGCGTCTCTGTGACCGCCGCTGCCGATGAAGCGCTGAAGAGCTTGGCGCACCTCAGCAGCTACGACACTCATAGAGGTGCCGCTACAATCCTCGCATAGGCGAAGCACTGTAACGGCGTGTTTGTGACCGTCGCTGCCGATGAAGCGGAATCTGATTCCTCCCACTAAAAAGCGAAGTGATTCTAAAACAATTCCTTGAAAAATGGAGTTTCCATAATTTGATAACCTGCTAATCCTTAAAAGATTATGTAATTCTGAGGGCGGATTCATCACTCGAAAACCGTGAGCAGCCAAGTGCCAATACTTAATTTCTTACATGCTTGACCTCGCGACAACGATGCAAGATTTTTCTCAAAAAAATTAAGCCACCCTCACATTTGCCACCGCCGCGCTAACGCTATTTTTGTCGTCTCCTGTGCTCCTCAGAAGACAGATGCAGAACTCCGCAACGAAGCCGAGGGGATGGCATTCCGCAAGACCCGCCGCAGCGAATGCTCTTGGAGATTTGATCCTCAAGGAGATTCCGCCGATACCAACAGGAACTTTAAAAGCCAAAGAACCCGGGTTTGGAAGCCACTCACTTGCCTTACCCGATGGCCAAAGGAAAATGGATTTTGAAAACCGTGTTCTAGGGAACCTGGCAGCCTTGAACGGTGGAGCAGTCCTCCCTGCGGAAAGGATTAAATCCCAAGTGCTTTCAGCGAATATTTCCACGTTACGGCTCACTTCGCCTTCACCAGATGCTTCTTCGGATCCTTGTCGAACTCGGCTTTACAATCACCACAGCAGGTGCCGATTGTTAGGGTAGAAGTGACTTTCTCATCTGTAGCCTCGCCACTAAGCGGGCATTTTCCATCTGCGGTCCTGGCAACCTCTGCGATGAACGAGGCGGGTGCGGCATCAAATTTTGCTTTGCATTTTTTGCAGCAAAACGAGACCGCCACTTCTGAAGTTTTCTTTCCAGCGATGTCCCTGCCCTCTATCGGACACTTGGTGTTCGCTGGGGTTCCTGCGAAGCCTTGACTGAGCATGATTCCAAAGACGGTAAAAATCGTAAGTAATGTTTTCATGACACCTCTCGATTGGCACAACCCATCTCTCCTGCCAAACAATTCCTCGCTTGGCCCGAAAACTCCTTATGTTCTCCCATCATGAAGACTGCATTACTACTAATCCCATTCATTTGCGGCACGGCCCAAGCGCAGATCCTCAGTGATTTCCAATTGAAAAAGCGCCTGCTCGTTTTTCCCCATGCGGACGTCGAGCAACTCAGGCAATGGGAAATCCTTAAAGCTCAAACCGTGGACCGCGATCTCATTCTCCTTATTCTGCATACTCCCCCTGGCGAGGCTTACCAAGCGTCCCCGCGAATTAACACCGAATTGTTAGAGCGTCTCCGCCCCTCGCCCAATAAGCCGACGATCTTTCTCATCGGCAAAGATGGCAAAACCACCCTGAGCTGGCCACAAAGCGAGTTCACTTTCTCCAAACTCTTCGCCGCCATTGATGCCATGCCCATGCGCCAGCGCGAGATGAAGAGGTATACTGCCGCGCATCAAGATTTGTGGAAAAGAGATCTTTCCCTTAGTCTTCCGGCACCCTATCATGCTTGGCTTAACCAATGATTGAAATCCATCTATCCCATCAAGAAATCCAGGATCTAAACGAGGCCATTGATGACC
>JBBRIB010000082.1:0-9424 GCA_038221745.1 Verrucomicrobiales bacterium | reverse complement strand
TTCCAACACCGGCCCGAGATGCCAGGCCCCCAAGCCTGCCAAGACCATGAATGGCACGACGACGAGCCACTCGCGGCCATTTTCAAATCGATTCCGAACGGCCAACGGCAAGCGGCACCAGCAATAGCCGGTGAACAGCGCCGTGAGCGGAAGGGCCACGATCATGGCGACCACGGAGGGCACACGCGTTTCCAAAATCGGCGCCAACCAGAGCCCTGCTAGAAATCCCAACACCACCGATGGCAGCGAGGACATGATTTCCATCACCGGCTTGACCACGCGTTTGACTTCCAGCGGCAGGAAGGCGGCGGAGAAGATGGCGGCGAGCAGGGCGATGGGGACGGAAAACAAAAGCGCGTAGGCGGTGCCTTTGAGCGAGCCGAAGATGAGCGGGACGAGGGAAAGCTTTGGCTCGAAATCATCGGTGCCGCCCGTGGACTGCCATTGATAGACCGGCTTCGCGCCGCCTTCATACCAGACCTTGCCGAAGAAGGCTTTCCAACCCGCTTCGGGGTGCGGGTCTTTGATTTCATAACGGCGCGCACTGCCATCGCTGGCTGCGGCGAAGAAGTGCTCGCCCTTGGCATCGAGCACGGCGATGGCGGGATCGATGTCCAATTGGCCAGCCCAGCGGGTGACGCCGGAGGTGCTGTGGCGGATGGAGAGATCACGCCCGGTGCCTGTGAGAAAGGTGCGGTTGCGCTGGCTGGCGGCGAAGATGACGGGGCCTGCGGAGAGTTTGGGAAATTGTTGGGTTTCACCAAATAGGCGCTCGCCGGTTTCCTGCGGTCGGAAGAGACTCCACTGCGATTGGCGGCCATCCTCGCTGGTGACGACGATGGAAACCCCGCCGAAGAGGAAATCCATTTGGCGAGGAGCCACCGCATCGAAGGGCTTGAACGTCTGGCGTTTGGAAACTCCGCTGGAGTCTGCCAGATAGTAATCCACTTCGCCATTTGCACAGGCGACGAGGACCATCGCCCCGTTTTGCGAGGCGCGGATGAGGCGGGCTTCAGCACCGAGCTGGGAGGTGATATCAATTTCATCCAGCAGTGAAATTTTCCCTTTGCCCGCAAGGCTGCGCTTCATGGCGAGGCGGAGGATGGAAACACTGGAGGCGCCCGCTTCACCGCGCTTGGCGACGATCACCCGGCCCGCTCCGGAATCCCCATAACTCACTGCCGTCACCGGCCCGCTGCCTTTTGTTAGAGAAAACCATGGCTCCAGCAAAACGGATGGCTCGATGGTGGATTTCCCGTCGGGGGTGAAGTTTCTTTTGTATTCGACAAGGAAAGATCCCACTCGCCCATCTTCCAAGCCGAGAGCGATGCGGCGATGGACGGCATCGTAGGCGGTGGCGGTGATTTTCAAGCCTTCCAGCCCCGTGACGGCGAGTTCGCGGCGTTGGGAGTCCAGCGTGTTGATGAAGACGACTTTGTCTGAGCCTGAATAGAAAAACGGCATTTCGCCCCACTCGTCCACTCCGAGGATGGCGGGCTGGGTGGCGGCGGAAATTTTTCCGGCGGGAGTGACTTTCGCTTCTTTGAAAAGCGGCACGACTTCCTTGCCGATGAAGTAGAAAATCCCGAACACCGCGATGATCACGCCAATCCCACCAAAACGGATCAGCCAGCCCATGAAACGATCAAACCAAAGCGTTGCCCGTGAGACTTCGAAGCGTTTCGGGTCCGGGACGTGGCTTGGATCTAGCATGAGAAGTTCGAGAATAAAAACGGCCCGCAAAGGCTACCGCGCCCCTGACGAAGTGGGCAAGCACTGCTTTGCGAGCCGTGTGACACCATTGTCGCTTGAATCTATTTGATTAGGGAATCGACCACCTCGGCGGCGAGTTCCGCAGGCATCGGGAAATAGCCTTCTTTTTCCACAATCGATTGACCGTCGGTGGTGAGGACGAATTTCAAGAACTCCAGGCTGAGCGCATCGAGCGGCTGACCGGGCTTTTTATTGACATAGACGACGAGGAAGCGGGCCAACGGATAATCGCCGCTGAGTGCGTTATCGTAGTTTGCCTCGAAGAACTCGCCATCATCACCGGAAATCGGCACGGCGCGCACGCCGGAGGTTTTGTATCCGATCCCCGAATAGCCGAGTGCGTAGAGATCGCCGCCGATGCCTTGGACCACGCCGGATGAGCCGGGCTGTTCTTTGACCGTGGGCTTGAAATCACCTTTGGCGAGCGCGTGTTCTTGGAAAAACCCGTAGGTGCCGGAAGCGGAATTCCGCCCAAAGAGCGAGATGGCGCGGCCTTTCCAAGCATCCAAGCCGAGCTGGCTCCACTCGGTGAGATCCTCGCCGCCTTTTTTGCGGGTTTTGGAAAAAATACCATCCACCTGCTTCATGGAGAGACCTTTCATGGGATTGTCCTTGTGGGCGAAAACGGCGAGCGCATCAATGGCGACCTTGACCTCGGTGGGCTTGTAGCCGTGTTTTTTCTCGAAGGCATCGATCTCCTCGGCCTTCATCGGGCGGCTCATCGGGCCGATTTGGGCGGTGCCCTCGATCAAGGCCGGCGGCGCGGTGGACGAGCCTTTACCCTCGATCTGGACGTTCACATTCGGGTAGGCTTTTTTAAACCCCTCAGCCCAGAGCGTCATCAGATTGTTCAGCGTGTCCGAGCCGATGGAGTTCAGATTTCCCGAAATCCCGCTCACCGCCTTGTAGGCAGGCAGCGCAGGATCGAGGTGGGATTTATCTTCGGCGAGAGCGGGCAGCGCTGCGAGGAGCAGGCTGCTGAGACAAATAGCGGTGGATTTCATGGTCTGTGTTGGTTGTTGGCTGGTGAGTTCGGTCACCGATGCGCGCATTCCGCTGGTTTTCGCTGCAACTTCAAAGATTGCTTTGTGACAAAATTGTCACATAAGCTATTGTTAGACTGTGCGAAGTTCCGAGAATGACGAGGGAGAGGCGAATTTCATGAGGAGATCTGCCGATTTTCAAGCTTTTCCGTGCAGCGATTCCTCAAAAACACTTCTCCTCGCTTTTGTGAGTGGCTAATTATCAGTCAGCAGCGTTCCCGTGTGACATTTTCGTCACACAATTTTATTCCAATGTGACGATTCCGTCAGATAGAACCCGTCCCGCAATAGAAAACACACCTAGTATGCCCAACACCCAATCTATCAAGCTTGCACTCGGCCTCATTTTCGCCCTCCAAGGCCATGTCCTGGCCGGCAGCGAACCACCCACCCCCGCTGCAAGCGGCGATTGGTGCCAGTGGCTCCAGAACAAACCCGGAATGCTCTACAAAAATAAGGAAAATCCATTTCTCCAGTCATTCCAGCTCGGCGGGCGCTTCCAATACCAAGCCAGCTACCTCGACGGCGAAGATGTCAACGGTCGCGATTTTAATGATACCTACGATGAATATCGCCGCGTGCGACTCGAGGTGAAAACCGAGTTTCTCAAATACTTCAGTGCGAAAATCGGCATCAATGTCGTCAATGATGAGCGCCGCAACGATGAAAACCTCGAATGGGGCTACAGCACCTTTGATGAAGCCTATTTTAGCTTTGATATCAAAAAAGCCTTTGGAGCGGGGCCGCTGGATGCCTTGAAACTGAACTATGGGCGTTTCAAATTCAACATGACCGAAGAAGTCCACATGTCTTCGAAGGATATTTTCACTGTTGAGCGTTCCGCCATCGCCAACAAACTCTACGGCGTCAATAACCGCCCCAGCGGCATTACACTTGATGGCGAACTGGACAAGTGGTCCGGCACACTCGGGATCTTCAGCGGCGATGAAAACTCCGAGTTCATCGGCGGCTGGAGCGATGGCTTGGCCTACTATTTTTCCGGTGCATACGCCCACAGCGAACAATGGCGTTTTATCTTGGATTTCGTGAAAAACGAACCGTCCGGCGAGGTTGATTTCCTCGCTTACGATTGGGCCACTGCGATGAATGCAGTCTATGAGGAAGGCCGCTTCGGCACCCTCGCCACCCTCGTCCTCGGTGGTAACAACGATGCAACTGCCGAGCGCGGCGGTTCGTTCCATGGCCTCGTCATCATGCCTTGGTATTGGGTGCTGGAAGACAAACTCCAAGCCGTTTTCCAATACCAATACTCCGGCTCTAGCCAAGACCAAGGCATCCGCACCAACAGCCGCTACGTTCGCTCCGCCCACGATGCTGGCGTCTCCGTCAATGGCGGTCGCGGGGACGAACTCCACACGCTCTATGCGGGTCTGAACTACCACATCTGCGGCGATAATGCGAAAATCATGACTGGCATCGAGTATTCCTCGCTGAACACTCCCAAGGGCGATGTGAATGCGCTCACCTACAGCGTGGCCTTCCGCACCTTCTTCTGATTTCCTAAAATACCCGGATAATCCAAAAACCGCCGCTCCGTCAAAAGGGCGGCTGTTTAATTTTAATCCATCCACCACGCGCTTGCAGTCGCCGGTCCCCTCCCCTAGCCTCCTGCCGTGGCCGCGAAAGCAAAGATCATTCCCCAAAACTCAGGAAACTTCTATGCCATCGTCGGCAGTGATGACGGCCTCGTCCGCGAAAAAGCCCTGCTCCTCTACAACCAGCTCACCGGCGGCCTTGATGACGGATTCACCCACGAGACCATTGATGGCATCGCGGATAACTCGGACTCTGCTTTTGGAATTTGCGCCTCCACCGTCCAAGCCCTCCTCACCCTGCCGATGTTCGGCGGCGACAAGGTCGTCTGGCTGCGCAATGTGAATTTTCTCGCAGACAACGTCACCGGCCGCTCCCAACGCACCGAGTCCGGCGTGGAAAACCTCCGCGCCACGCTCGAGCGCGGCATCCCCGAGGGCGTGAAATTCCTGATGACCGCCCAAGGCGTGGACAAGCGCCGCTCGTTTTGGAAATTCATCGAAAAAGCCGCTACCGTCCAAGCCTACGACCGCATCGATACCAGCCGCGACGATTGGCAGGAACAAGTCGCCTCGCTCGTCACAGCCAGCGCCCGCAAACTCGGCCTCACCTTCGAGCACGATGCCCTCGCCCTCTTCGTCATGCTCGCCGGAGAACAATCCCAACAAATCTCCAACGAACTCGAAAAACTCGATCTCTACCTCGGCCCCGAGCGCCGCGAAGTCACCGAGGACGATGTCCGCCTGCTCGTCCCGCTCAGTCGCGCCGCCGTGGTTTTTGAGATCGGCAAAGCCATCCAGCTCGGCAACGCCTCGCGCGCCATCCAGCTCATCGATCAACAATTGGAGGCAGACGAATCCGCCATCGGCATCATGCGCGCCTCCATCATCGGAGTGGTGAGAAACCTCTTCATGGCCAAACTTATTATCGAAAAATTCAAAATCCCCACCGGGAACTACAGCGCCTTTTCCGGCGGCCTCAATCGCCTTGCCGAAGCGGACCGCGCCTGGCTACCCCAGAAAAAAGACGGCTCCGGAGTCAACGTCTTCCCCATCTTCCTCGCTGCGGAAAACTCGAAGAACTTCGAACTCGCCGGCCTCCAACACGTCATGGAAGCCACCCTCAAGGCCGATCAAGCGCTCGTCACCACGGGTCTTGATCATCGGCTTGTCCTTCACCGCCTGATCGTGGAGATTGCGTCTGCTAGAAAAGCTCCGGTTAGGCGGCGCTAGGGATCACGATGGGCGGGTCGAAAAAATCCGCGGGGGATGACGCCCGGCGGTGAACGGGGGCCGCTTGGTTTGCGGTCCTGATCTTCGTTTATTCGATGTCATCCGCAGGGTGAGCAAATCACCTGCGAAGTAGGGATTCACCCCATGGGAAAGTTGCTTTAATTGGCAAAGACTACCCTTGTTCCGCCGCTCCAGCGCTGGCCCAAATCAACCACACTAAAATATGAAACTCGATACCCTCAAAGACCTCTATATCCACGAACTGAAAGACCTCTACAGCGCCGAGAAGCAGATTATCGTCGCCCTACCGAAAATGGCCAAAGCCGCGACCCATGAAAAACTCGCCGCAGGCTTCAAAGAGCACCTCGAAGAAACCAAAGAACACGCCGTGCGCTTGGAGAAGATCCTTACGAGCCACGGGCAGACGACGCGCGGACCCAAGTGCAAAGGCATGGAAGGTGTACTCAAGGAGGGCGCGGAGATGATCGCAGAAGAGGCTGACGAAGAGGTGCGCGACGCAGGCCTGATCGCCGCAGCGCAACGCGTTGAACATTATGAAATGGCCGGTTATGGCTGCGCCCGCACTTACGCCGAATTGCTCGGGGACAAGGAGGGTGCGAAGCTGCTCCAGACCACGCTCAACGAAGAAGGCGATACCGACAAGAAACTTACCAAATTGGCAACCTCGGTAATCAACATCGCGGCGGATAAGTAACCCTACCCAACTCTACTTCCATACAAAGGCGGCGGGCTGTGGGCCTAAGCCCGGCGCTATTTCCAAGGCTATCCGTGCCGCGTGCGGGCGATCAGGAAAATTCGCCCGCGATGACCGCACGGACCCATTTTTTCACAACTCCGACTCTCATGCCTGACAGAAAAAGATCTCCCTTGGCATCGAATCCCGCTCCGAAATCTTCCCGTTGCGCAGAGTCGGCAAAATGGTGCTCAACCGGAAAGTTGATGACTTTTTCGCCGAGACCGAGCAGGTCGCGTTTTTGCCCAGGCACATCATCCCGGGCATCGATTTCTCGAACGACCCGTTCCTTCAAGGCCGTCTTTTTTCTTATCAGGACACGCAGCTTTTGCGCTGCGGCGGGCCGAAATTCCACCAAATCCCCCTCAATGCCCCGTGCTGGCCGATGCACAACCTCCAGCGCAACGGCCTGCGCCA
Source organism: Verrucomicrobiales bacterium (assembly GCA_038221745.1). GTDB lineage: Bacteria > Verrucomicrobiota > Verrucomicrobiia > Verrucomicrobiales > Akkermansiaceae > Luteolibacter. The sequence goes on along the minus strand of JBBRIB010000082.1, from coordinate 2,651 downwards.
AACGGAGGTGCCCGAAGGCCGAATGAACTGTGGGATGAACAGCTTTGACGGCGGTGCCCCGCGCGAAAATCCAACCCGTGGTTTCGCCAGCCACCCCGAGGCGCCCGTTGCTACCAAACAGCGCAAAAAACAATTCGCGTTTCCCATCGAATGAAAACGCGCCCGAGATTCAAAACGATGCTCACCGTCCTCCTCACCATGGCCGCAACCATTTTCGTGACGGTCTTCTATTTGAACCTCAGCTCGGGCGAAAAACAGATTCGCTTCCAGCTTGTACATCGCTTCCCGGTTGCAGACCCGCAGTTTGTGCGCACGATGGCGATTCTGCTCGGGCCGGGCATTCTGTCCGGCAACCGCATCACCGCGCTCCAGAACGGCGACGCGATTTTCCCCGCCATGGTCGGCGCGATTCGCAATGCGCAAAAAACCATCACCTTCGAGACCTACATTTATTGGTCCGGCACCATCGGTAAACAATTCTCGGATGCACTGTGCGAGCGCGCCCGGGCCGGCGTGAAAGTGCATGTGCTATTGGACGCGGTGGGCACGGGAAAAATGGAGACTCAGTACTTGGACGACTTGAAAGCGGCGGGCGTGGAAGTGGAACGCTATCATCCTTTGCATTGGTATAACGTGGCCAGGATCAACAACCGCACGCATCGGAAGCTCATGGTCGTGGACGGTCGGGTGGGGTTCACCGGCGGTGTCGGCATCGCCGATCTTTGGACAGGCAACGCGCAATCCAAGGACCAATGGCGCGATTCACACTATCAGATTGAGGGACCCGCCGTGGCACAGATGCAGGCGGCTTTCAACGATAACTGGATCAAAACCCGAGCCAAGGTGCTCTACGGAGAGGATTACTTTCCAGACCTGAAGCCCGTGGGTGATTCACCGGCACAGGTTTTCAAAAGCTCGCGGGGCGAGGGCAGCGAAAGTGTCCGGCTGATGTATTTGCTTTCGATCGCATCCGCCGCCCAAACCGTTCGCTTGCAGGCCGCTTATTTCGTTCCAGACGATCTTGCTATCGAAACCTTTCTAACCGCCCGGAAGCGCGGCGTGAAGATCGAGATCATCGTGCCCGGCCCCCATACAGACGCGAAAATCGTCCAGAGCGCGAGCCGCTCCCTCTGGGGCGCCTTGCTCGATGGCGGTGTCGAAATCTACGAATACCAGCCCACGATGTATCACTGCAAGGTCATCATCGTGGATGACCTCTGGGTGTCGGTCGGCTCGACCAACTTCGACGACCGCTCCTTCCGGCTCAACGACGAGGCCAACCTCAACATTTACGATGCCGCCTTTGCCGCCGAACAAGTGAAAACATTTGAGGATGACAAACACCTGTCACGCCGGATGACGCGCTCGGAGTTCAAAAACCGGTCCACGTTCGGAAAATGGCTTGACGAGGTCGCGGGCACCTTGCGCAGACAGCTGTGAAGCAGCGTGACAAAGTAACTCGAGGCGCTTTTCAACCGAAATTTTCGGCATTTTAAAAAGCCGAGGATGGCGCTTGCCGCCTGAATTCCAGCTGACATAGTCCCAACCCCGTTGCACGGGGCCTGTAGCTCAGCGGTTAGAGCAGGGGACTCATAATCCCTTGGTCCAGGGTTCAAATCCCTGCGGGCCCACCTTTCAAGATCCGGTGCCGCCCTGGCAGGCACCGGTATGCGAGAAGATCAGGCTTTTTCCGTTTCCTTAAGCTTGCTTGTAGTCCACGATCAAGTGGCCGTTGGGTCCTTCTTGATAGGCCGCATACAAGGCGAAACGTGGCCACGAAAGACTCACGAGCCAATGATGGAAGTGCCCGCCATTCCCAGTTCCTTGCATTGATCTTGAGAGACCCCACGTCGCCAGCTCGCACGGTGATGGGGGGGGCGCTTTTTCAACGGGGGTGAAACCGGCGTTAGATTTTTCGCGAAAGCGGGCGCGGTTATTTTGTGAGAAGGACCGGACTTTTTTCTAAAGCAGTGAGCAGTTTCTCATGGATGCCGCCGAAGCCGCCGTTGCTGAGCACGGCGATGATGTCTCCGGGCAGTGCATTGTCAGCCACTTGGCCAACGATGGTGGCCACGTCGGGTAGGTAGTAGCCCACGCCGCCGAGGCGGGCGATGTCAGTGGAAAGTTTGGTGGGATCGAGCCGGTCATTTTCCGGGATTTTATGAAGATCAGGAATGGCGGCGACGATGGCGAAGTCTGCGAGGGCGAGAGCCTCGGCGAGCTCGTTTTGGAAGATGGCACGGCGGGTGGTGTTTGAGCGCGGCTCGAACAAAACCCATAAGCGCGAATCCGGGTGCCGCTGGCGCAAACTTTGCACCGCGAGCTTGATGGCCGTGGGATGGTGCGCGAAGTCGTCGATGACTTTGATGCCGTTCACTTCGCCTTTGAGTTCCTGGCGGCGGGCCACACCTTCGAAGCTTTCCAGACCCTTGCGGATTTCCTTTACTGTTAGACCGGCAAAGATCGCACAGGCCACGGCCATCGCGGCATTGCGGACGTTGAACTCGCCGGTCATCGGCACCGAGTAGGCGATGCCACCGAGTGTGAAGGAACTACGGTCTGTCTCGTAGTTGGGATTCTCGATCCGAAGCGTGCAATTTTCCCCGAAGCCTACGGTGGTGACGGGGCAGGGTGCCTTGTCCGCCACATCG
>JBBRIB010000081.1:0-9449 GCA_038221745.1 Verrucomicrobiales bacterium | reverse complement strand
AAACGTATAACCATACGTCGGATCAAATGCATGCGAGTGTTTCAAAGCAGCCATGGAGGATCGGTAAAATGAAGAATTTTTTTCAACCGGGCAACCCCAAGTTAGGCCGCGCTGACTATTTCTGCCCCACGTAGAGCAGGTAGCGCCAGACCATGCCGTAAGCCTTGTATTGGCGATCCGTGCGAGCGGAGAATCTGGCAGTTAACAAGGGACGTAACTGGCCATCCATCCTGACGTGATTCACCCCCATCCAGCGCTCGAAAAGCGGAAACCTCGTATCGTGAAAATCGACCACGGCGATATGCCCGCCTTCCACCAAATCCCGATGCGCCGTGGCGATCGCTTCATCAAAGCCGGGATTGAACATCGTGAGTGCATAGGAAAACAAAATAACATCATAGGCCTCCCCACTTTCGAAGGACGGTCCGTAAGCGCCTTGAATCAAGCGGACGCGCTCACCAAATTGCCCGGTTTTGCGGCGGGAGAGATCAAGCATCGTTTCCGAGAGATCCACCCCGGTGATTTCCGCATTCGGAAACATGCGGCAGAGATTGACCAGGTTTTTCCCGGTGCCACAGCCCACCTCGAGAATGCGCCGTGGCTGAGTCACCCCGACAATTTCACGAAGAATCGCTGTGCGCCCGAAAAGGAAAGTCCACCGCGTGGCATCATAGATTTTCGAATGCAGACGATAATAACCTTGGATCGAGTGCCGCTCCCGCTCCCCTGAGTTTGATTCCGTGATTGAACTCATAAAACTTCTGCGAACATCATGCTACCATAGGTGCCCACCCGATCCATCACATGCAAGGGATCGGTGAGTTCCGGAAAAAGCCTGAGCCGCGCCAGAACATCTTCCGGGATGAAATCCACCTTCAGCGCAGCGGAACGCATCAAAATCCGCGTGCCCGGGCGGCTGTTCGCGAGGATCAAATCCCATTCCTCCCGCAAAGCCGCTGGATCATGCCAAGCCAGCCAATCCTGATGGTCCAACAGGACAAAGTGGGTGTAACTGCCGGGGTTTTTCTTGAGAAACTCACTGACGCTCGAAGTGTGCGTATGGACCCGCGATGCGAGACTTGCCAACAAGGGCTGATTTTCCTCCCGGAGGTAATTCGGGCAACAGGAAAGGGTATAGGAACCCGTAAGATACACTCGCCAGAAATAGTTCTCTTTGGTGGGCAGCCCACTCATCACATGCCGTAGCTTATCCTTGATATAACTCCCTAGACCGCCCGGATATTGATCATCGATGAGTTTCACCTGAGGCCGCGGGACTCCAAGCAGAGTCATGAACATCTGTTGGCGGATCAACCAGTTGCTCAAATCCCCCCAGATTTTTGGCTCAATGAGCGAATACACCTTTTGCTGCTGCTCGATGGAATCCGCATCCAGCAGGCATAGGGTGAAGTTTTTCGAGTTCGGCTTGGATTTAAACAAGGCCATCCCCAACATCCAAGCAGCCGATCCTGCCGTGCCGTGGTAGTAAAAGGAACGCTTGATGGCCTCGGGATCGAAGAACTTGATCTTCTTGTCCCAATACCGGCGTGCAAACTCCGGAAGCTTCCTCCTTACCGAACGATAGACACTTTTGTGTGATGTGTGCGAACCGATTGCAAACATCTCGAACAAATCCGCGAAGCTTGAGTGTTGGATCATCGCCAGCTTTAACTCAAGCAACGCATTTTGACGGTAGTTCATATCCACCGCATGGATTTCAGCGGGAGAATCCAACAGGTAATCGAGCACATTGCAACCGGCGCTGGTGATCATCATGACCTTGCTCGCTTCATCCAGCTGCATCAGCTCACGGTCGATCCGCGGATCCTCCCATGAAGTATTATAGATGAGTGAACTGCCATGCACATGGTGGAACACCAAGTCTTCCGTGGATTTCCGGAAGCGGTCCGCCAATTTTGAAACCTTTTTTTTGGGGATGGTTTTTAAGGACATTGATTGCGGGGGTTTCGTTATCAGTAGGACTCACGATGTGCCACCAAATAATTCGAGGAACGTGATTAAAATGACAAATTTATTGTTCCCGGCCAGGTTACAGTTTCGTTGCAATTTTAAATTATCCCCCGAGGAAACTCCGCTTTGGAATAGGGGGACTATGGGCAAGCCACACTACTCTAAACTTAAAACCGTCGTTCCTACGGCGGATCCTTCCACGGCCAGCGAATCTCCGATGAACGCTGCCGACTCCGAAAATGCCTTGATCGATCAAATCACAAGGCCCCGCGGAAACTGCATTCCTCGCAGGGATTTCCTCGCCAAAGGCTCCGCCACCATTGCTTTCCTTGCCGCCTTTCAAGCGTTGGGTGAGCGTGCGGATGCACAGGCCTCCGGTTTCGATCCATTTTCCTACGGTGTCGCATCAGGCGATCCACTGCCGAACCGCGTCATCATCTGGACGCGGGTGAATCCTTCCGCCGCCGCCACTCCAGGGTCCGGGCTGGGCAGTCCCGTGCGTGGCCTGTGGGAGGTTTCGCTCAATTCAGGTTTCACCCAGCGGGTGGCGACCGGGCGTTTCACGACTTCACCTGCATCCGATCATACGGTGAAAATCGATGTCGCGAATCTACAACCGGGGACCGATTACTTTTACCGCTTCAACTCCTTGGGGGTGAACTCACCCATCGGCAGAATGAAAACCGCCCCCGCCGTGGGTTCCACCCCATCGTCCGTGCGTTTCGGCTTGGTTTCCTGTTCAAACTTCGAGGCCGGATATTTCTCCGCTTACCGCCATCTTGCCGTGCGCGATGATCTGGATTTTGTCGTTCACGTCGGCGACTATATCTATGAATATGCGAACGGGCAATACGGTCCCAGCGGCTTTGCCGGCACCACGCGTGCCCACGATCCCGCCACGGAAACCTTAACTCTATCAGACTACCGCCGCCGCCACGCTTGCTATAAGGCGGATGCGGATCTGCGCCAGCTTCATGCCCGCTACCCGTTCATCACCACTTGGGACGACCACGAAACGGCCAACAACTCCTGGAAAGATGGCGCGGAGAACCACACCGCCGCGACCGAAGGGCCGTGGTTCGCGCGGGAGAGCGCTGGCATTCAGGCATACTTCGAGTGGATGCCACTCCGCCCGCCTGTGGCGACTGGCTCCGCAGGGGAAATCCGACCGATTTACCGCCGTTTCTCATTCGGCACCTTGATGGATCTTTTCATGCTGGATCTCCGCCAATACCGCGATGAGCAACCCGCGAACGGCGGCGAAGCCACCATTATCAACTCCCCTACCCGGACTCTCCTCGGCCCTCAGCAGACCCAGTGGCTGCAAGCCAGCTTGGTAACATCCCAGGCCCGCTGGAAAATGTTTGGAAACTCCGTGCAGATCGCCCCTATCGGCGTGATCCCCGCGTTGCTTCCTCTGGCGACTCAACAGCTCCTCAACGCGGTTTTCCAAACGCCCATCGGTGCCACCTCCTTCACCTCCATCAATGTGGATTCGTGGGACGGCTATGCCACCAGCCGCTTGCAGATCCTCGGACTCATCTCCGGGCAGGTGACTGGCAATCCCGTTAGAAATTGTGTTTTCCTAACCGGGGACATTCACTCCAGCTACGCCTGCGACATTCCTGCGAATCCCGCAACCTATAATCCCGCGTCAAGCCTCTCACTCGCTACGGAATTTGTCTGCACGTCCATCACCTCGGACAATGTAAATGAAATCGTAGGGGCACCCGAGCGCGTGCCGAATGGTCTCGGCGGCTACCAATCCTCGGGCGCGGCCACGGATTTTGAAAACCTGATCCGTGCGTTCAATTCCTGGGTCCGGGATCTGAATCTTGATCGCCACGGTTTCTCCATCGTGGATGTCACTTCCGCTCGTTCCCAAGTCGATAACTGGGTGATTTCCTCCGATGTATCATCTGCTTTTGCGGCGGATCCCCGGATCGATCCAAACGCAGTCTGCGTTTTCCGCAACGCCTATGAAACGCTTAACTTCTCACAGAAAGCCACTCCCGCCGCTGGCCAACTTGGTCCCCGCATCTAACTCCCCTGCCTCCTCACCAATTATGAAAATCAACATTGCTTCGTTCTTTGCCATTACACTCGGCTGCCTCGCGCCAGGTGCCCATGCGGCATCACCCTACGTCGAAACCTTCAACATCGACAATGATGACCAGGGCTGGTTCGCTGTTACCAACGCAACAACCTCATCCGTTGCCCAAAACCCAACCACTGATCGATTGGATTTCTCCGGGTCCGACTATACATTGTTTTACTTCGGTGCGGATGCTGCTGCATCCGGCGGGGCCTTTGCAGGAGACTTGGCGACGGCTGGGATCTATGGATTCCAGTTCGATTTAACGATCAATACAGGCTCACAGGTATCGGCAATGTATTTCGAAATTACAAATCTAACCGAGGATGAAACCTGGCAATATTCCTTGGCCGTCCCTGCCTTTGGCAGCGATACGAGTTTCTTTGTTCCGTTAGGCAGCGCCACAGGCTGGATTCAGACTTCGGGTAGTGAAAGTTTCGCTTTTATTCTCGGCCAGACCGAGGAGGTGGCTCTGGCATTTTCCCAGACTACCTCAGGCAACCTGAACGCCTCAATCGATAACATCACGGCGGTTCCCGAACCATCCTCGATCATGATTGCAGGGCTGGGTCTGTTGGCTGCGCTCCGCCGCCGCCGGATCGCTTAGTCAGCCCTCAATCTACAAGGCCGCAAAGGTTGGGATTCCCAACTTTTGCGGGCTTCTTGGGCGAAGTGCCATTCACGGCTTGGCAGGCACACGCTTGATCACCACCCGGCGATTCTTCTGTTTGTTCTCTTCGTTGTTGTTGGGAGGATTGAAGGATTTGCCTTTACCGGTCGCGGAGATTTTGATGCCGAGGGACGATGAAATAAACTCCGCCACCGTTTGGGCACGCTTGAGGGATACTTTTCGACACGCCTCATCGCTACCGACGGAATCCGCCCAGCCCTCTGCAATCAAGCCTGCTTTGGCGATTTCCGGATGCATTTTCAGCCAGGAGGCGAGTTTCTTATCGATGATGTTCGTGGACTCCGCAGTGAGCGTCCATTCATTGAAATCGAAAAGAAGCAGCGGGCAGATTTCATCGTCGATGAGCTTTGGCTGGAGCTTGACCTGGCCGGATCGCACCTGCCGCTCGATACCTCCCAAGCGGACGAGGTAGGCAGGAAGCGCCTCTCCCTCCATGCGGCGGACCTTTACCTGAAGATCAAGCGTCGAAGTTTCCGCTACAAATCCGCTGCTCTCGACGATCGCCTGCCCGCGCCACGTTTGGCTCATCGCGGCAAATTCACGGGCGATTCGCCAATTGAGCCTCGCCGGGACACTCGCACCCTGGGGCTCGGAAACAGGCACATAAAAATAGACATAGCGGCAAAGCGCGGCGGGATACTCTCCTCGCCGCACCGTATCTTCCGTAGGAGCCACATGGGATGAAGTTTTGGTGTCACCCACCTTCAGGACTTTGGCTTTGCCGACGTTCGTCATCGGAACAAATCCAATTCCAAGAGGATCGTTCATCACACTTTCAGCAACACCGGTGTTTTCCGCATGGCGTTTGGAGTTGCCTGAGATCGAGCGCCCCAACAGCACGGAATCCGAGAAAAACTTATAAGTTCCGGAACGCTCGGGACGGGCATGCAGTTGAATGGGTTTTTCCGGCCCACCCACTTCAGACCATTGGGTGATCTCGCCAATGAAGATACGGCGGACCTCATCAATACTGATTTGCCCGACCGGGTTCTCCGGGTTCGCAATGATTGCAAGTCCATCGAGGCCAAGCGCGAATTGCGCCTCTGGATCCGATAGATTTCCGCACACTCCCATGAGATCGCGCTGCTCTGTCCCGCTGATCGGCCTTGAGGACATCCCCACATCGCACGCGCCACTTGCCAGATCCCGGAATGCATCGCTCGATCCGGTGGGGCGAATGGAAATGGTTTCCCAAGTGCCGTCGCCATCCACATCGCACATCACATCCCGCGAGAAACCCATTTCACCCTCGGGAGTTTCCATTTCAAACGCCTGTTCCTCAATCGGCCGGGGTTTCTTGGAATCCTTGGTGATGATGTTGAAATAGTTATAGGCAAGATTCACCGCACATACAGCGCCTACGGTGTTGGATCCTGAAATGCGCAACACCAGCCGGGTCTTGCGCTTCTCGCCGGGGACCAGCGTGGCAGATGCCGTATCTTTCGCCGTCCGATCCATTTTTGTTATATGATCGTGGGTGCCTTCGATCTTCACGAGATTCCCCTTGTCCGCGATGATCGTTTGGCCAGCCTCCCCAAGTGTGAATTGGATGAAGGGTTTCACTTCTGGATTGATCGCCGCTTCGCTGGCGTAGAGATAGACAAATCGTGAAAGCGGATAGATGCCCATTCGGACGGCTGCCCGATCCGGGAAAACGGCGGAGTCCGCATCCATGCCTACTGCTGGCGAATCATCATAGACCTGGAGCCGTTTGAGTTTAGGAATTTCCGCATAGCTTTCACCCACGAAGCCGATCGCATTTGGGTTTTCCGTCACAAATTTTGCCAGCTCCCTGCTACTTACAAACGCTTGGATTTGCTTCTCATCCTTCATCGGCCCTGCCGCTGGCGCGATCATCTGTTTGAAGAAATCCAAGGTGCCGCTGGGTTCTTTCCTTCGCAGTGGCACAATCGGCTGCCCCTGCTCGTTGCCACCGAAGGTCTTCCACTCCCGCAGGTTTTTCCAATCGGTTAGTTCGCGGGAATAGATCGCCTTGATTTCACTAAAGGAAATCCGGCCCAGCGGGTTGCTTTCATGGACGATGATTGCAAGGCCATCGAGCGCCACCGGATGCTCACTGCCCATTCCAGGCTCCTTGCCACGATTGAATAAATCACGACCCGTTTTTTCCATTACCGCCGTTGCTTCAGCTTCGGTCACGCGGCGGGAACTCATTCCAATATCACAAGGTTCCTTGAGCCTGGGGAATTGGTTAAGCATGCTTTTGAAGCTATCTCCAGAACCCGTTGCATGGATTTCCACATACACAGGGCCTTTCTCCGGCACGATACCCGTGACATGAATCAATTCGCCTTGGCCTTTTATTTTCACATCCGTCGCCTTCTTCTCCTGCTCAAGCCATGCTTTGGCAAGTTGCGGAACTGCATATTCACCAAGAGTGTTGGACCCCACGAAAACGAGGAGCCGCTGGCCCGGAGGATTGGCCGCAAATGCTTCAGGGGAGATCCACCCCAACATGCAGGAGATGATTCCAACGAACCCTGCGAATTTGTTGAAATGGGAATTGAGGGTTTTGAACATGAGAAATTCAAATCCTTTTTTCTCAGACTTTCACGCGCATTTCTTATTTGTGACAAAAATGTCACACAGCCCAAAGCATACCTCCGCATTCTTGCGAATTCCAAGGGTCGAAACAAAAAGGGACTCGGTCAATCGAGAGAGAATTTTGCCTGTATTGGCTATGAAAAACAAATCGGGATGCCGGACGATACTTGTCAATTTTGCCAATTATTCTCTGGGCATTGCCACTGCCGCAGTCATATAGTCGGCCTCCACGCGGGTAGAGAGTCTCGGAGTGAATCAGTGAGAATGATTCCTGAATTGTGCTCATCAGGATTGTCTGGATTCGCGGTAAATGCCGCATTCGGTGAAAAGTTTTTTAAAAGCGCTTTAACAACGCCACATAATCCGCGTCGCCGGTGAAGGCTTTTCTCGGATGGGAAACACAACGGTTTTTCACTGAGGACCATTCTTCGGGAGTCAGAGCGGAGAGAAACTTCGCTAATGATTCTTCCAACGGCTCTTCAAATGTCCATCCAAGTTGGTTGGTTGTGATCCATTGACCCGTCTCCGTTGTCCTAACTGCGAGGGCGGGAACACCGAAACATCCACCCTCGTAAATCCGATTCGGGAGAAGCCATGCGGAGTTTCCGTTAGGATCTGTTTCGTCGAAGGCCCAGTTGAAATCGATGCCTGCATACATCGCGGCGAGATCCTGTGGATATTGATAGGCACCAAGGAATTCAAAATTCGGCAGATTTCCTAATAACTCTTTAAACTCATCCGCCAAGGTTCCCGCCGGATAACCTCGAAGAACGAAGCGCACGCGCTCAGGCATCTTCAACGCCAGGGCATGCATCATTTGCAAACTACGGCGGCAGCGGAGTGCGCCAAAGCAGCCGATCACCCATGGCTGCCCGCCGCTCACCCGCCCTTGCGCATCTGCCGCCACTGATGGAAGGTTATGGCTGGGATAAACCTTGTTTTCCAGAAGAAATACATCGCCGGTATAGGCTTGGATCGGAATGAAGTAATTCTTCACAAAGCCCGGCGATGTGGTGACCAACAAACTACAACGCTTCAGCACCGCCCGCTCGATGGCCCGGAGGATTTTTGAAACCACTCCCCCGCCGAGCATGGCGGGTTGGATATCCGCCAGCTCAAGGACCAGCGGCACTTGCTTCCCGGAAAACAGGCGACCTGACAAAGCGAGCAGGGCGTTATCCGTATTCACCACATAGATGGCTGAACAGGTGGCCAGACGCTTGCGCTGTTTCCAGAGAATCCCCACACATGAAGCGAAGACACCCAGCCTTTGCAGATAGCGGCGATTATAGGTGGTGCCCAAGTGGATGTTCTCCCAAGTCGGTGCGACATCGGCTTTCTCACGCACCCGGTGAAATGTAAAGCCGATGACTTCCCTGCCCGCTGCTTGAAAGGCGGCAATGCGCTTCATCACTCGTGCGTCCCCTCTCTCATGGGCGAAGAAGGCGATGGGCTTTTGGACAGCAGAATCGATCACCCGGCGAGGCTGGCTGACGGAACGAGAATTTTCAAGTCTCATCAGGCCGTGATTGACGCTTCGCGCTACAGGGGGCCAAGTTTCTGCGAAGTCTTTTGAAAACGGAAAGCGAATGAGTCCAACAACGCCCCAGCCGGTTATCGATCTATCGGGAAATTCCAAGCGGTTTGTGCTCTTCACGATCTTTTACAACGCCCGCGCCTACTATCCGGTTCTGGCGATCCTCTTTCTGGATCTCGGCCTGACTCTCGATCAATTCGTCCTGCTCAACCTCATCTGGGCGGCGACCATCTTTCTCTTCGAAGTGCCTTCCGGAGCGATGGCAGATACAATCGGGCGGCGCAAACTTCTCATCATTTCATCGGTTCTGATGATTTTGGAAATGCTCTGCTTGCTGTTCGCCCCTCGTGACGGCGGAGCTTTGTTATTCGCCCTCTGCATCATCAACCGCATTCTATCAGGCCTCTCCGAAGCCTTTGCCAGCGGTGCCGACGAAGCGCTCGCCTATGATTCGCTACCCACCGATGATCGCGAAAACGCTTGGGATCAAACCCTGGCGCTGGCCATGCGCTGGCGCTCCGTGGGCTTCGTGATCGCGATGATCCTTGGAAGCCTCCTGTATGATCCATCGCTGCTGAATCGATTGTTAC
>JBBRIB010000080.1:0-9456 GCA_038221745.1 Verrucomicrobiales bacterium | reverse complement strand
GATTTTCTTCACAAAAAAAATCACGAAAACAACTTCCGGTCCAGCGAGCGGTGTTGGATCGCTTCTAAAACATCCGTCGGGCGGATCTCGGGTGAGCCTGCTAGATCCGCGAGCGTGCGGGCCACTTTGAGGATGCGGTCGTGCGCTCTCGCAGAGAAGTTCATCTCGTGCATGGCTTGCTCAAGGTAGCCGGTCCCCTCGGCATCGAGCTGGCAATGGGCGCGGACCTGGCGCGAACCCATCGTCGAGTTCGTGGTGTTGGAGGATTTCTTGAATCTCTCAATCTGAATTCGCCGCGCCTCAGTCACCCGGGCGCGGATCGTTTCGGACTTCTCTCCAAGATTCGTGTTGGATGACAGTTCACGGAAATCCACCAACGGCACTTCCACATGCAGATCGATCCGATCCAACAGTGGACCCGAAATTTTCTGTCTATAGTTCTCGATCTGCCGCGTCGAGCAGCGGCACTCCCGTTTCATGTCTCCATAGTAGCCGCACGGGCAAGGATTCATCGCCGCGACCAGCATGAACTGCGAAGGAAACGTCAAGGTGCCCGCCGCCCTCGAGATCGTTACCTGATAGTCTTCCAACGGCCCGCGCAGCACCTCCAGCGTCTGCCGCCGGAACTCAGGCAGCTCGTCGAGAAACAGCACGCCATGGTGCGCCAGTGAAACTTCTCCCGGCCCCGGATTGGTCCCACCGCCTAACAGGCCTGCATCTGAAATGGTATGGTGCGGCGAGCGAAACGGGCGAGTGGTGAGAAAACCCTTTTTGGAATCGAGCATGCCGGTGATGGAGTGGATCTTGGTTGTTTCAATCGCATCTTCCTCGGTCATATCCGGCATGATGGTGGGCAGGCGTTTTGCGAGCATGGATTTCCCCGTCCCGGGCGGGCCGATCATCAGGAGATTGTGGCTGCCGGCCGCCGCCACTTCCAGCGCGCGCTTCACGTGGTGCTGGCCTTTTACCTCATCGAAATCCACTTCGTAGGAGCGGTGGGAATTGAAGAATGCCCGCCGATCCAAACGGAAGGGCGGGATCACGATATCGCCATTAAGGAAATCCCATGCCTGCTTCAGATTGCGGATCGGAAAGACATCGATGCCCCGGATCACCGCTGCTTCCGGCGCGTTTGCCTCAGGCACAAACACGCGCGTGCGCCCCCGCCGTTTTGCCTCCAGCGCGATGGAGAGCACGCCCTTCACCGGCCTGACAGCACCATCCAGCCCGAGTTCACCCACCACGCAACAATCGTCCGCATTGAACGGCTTGGTCCCGCTGGCGGCAATCATTGCCAGAGCGATGGGTAGATCAAAAGAAGGCCCCTCCTTTTTCAAATCCGCAGGTGCGAGGTTCACCGTCTTCACCCCATCATCCAAATACAGTGCCGAGGCACCAATGGCCGAGGTCACCCGCTGCGAGGATTCCCTCACTGCGGCATCCGGCAGCCCGACGATGATCACCATCGGCTTATCAGCGCCGCGGGCATTCACCTCGACCTCAACTTCCTGGGCATCCACCCCGCGTAAAGCGGCTGAAAATAAACGAGTAATCATACGAACACCTGAAAACTGAGGTGTTCTTGCCCCGCTGGCAAGGGAAAAGAATGGCGAACACCGGAAACACAACGCGATGCTCTTGCCGATGACGTTTCCTCTGGCTATTAACCAGTACACCTGCTGCCTGCAACGATTTCGTCGTTGCTCGCGAAATCCCAACTCTCGAAGCCCGCCACGACTTCCTTCACCCGGCGCAGCCGGTTGAACTCTTCCAGCGCCTTCCCCCCCCGCTTCGTCTTCGCCCCCGTGAGACGCACGGCATCCGTAAAGACGTTGTCAGGAATATCAATTGTCGTTTTCCTAGACTCCAAAACACCCTTGAAAAGGGAATCCTTCAATTACTAATTTGGGAGGGTCTCAGGTTGATCGAGCTTTTAAGGTCCCGTGAAAATACGATTTCTGAGAAACTTGAGTATCTGGAGCACCTGCGAGGTCGGGCCGTGGCCTCCCTCCGCTTCTACGAAAACGTGCCGCTGGCCGGACTCGAACCGGCACGCCCTTGCGAGCAACAGATTTTAAGTCTGGGGTGTCTACCATTCCACCACAGCGGCATTCTTAAGCCGGCATTGCTGCCGCTGGCAAGGGCAGTAAGACCCATCCGTGGCGCAACGTCTAGCTTTGGGTTGGAGAAATCGTTAAATTTCCGCCACTCACGCCAACCAGTCGCCACTTCGGAGGCGTTGATTTTCTTCGACTTCCCCCAGCCACTCCCAAACCCAAGCCGTGAGCGTTTGCCCGGCGGCACAAGTGACCATGGTGGGCACGCGCCGATATTCACAGCCTTCCTTATCGCCTGCGGAGACGCCTTCGAAGCTATCGAGGTTTCCTAACAATTCGAGATCCACCGAGTAGGCCTCGCCCACGATATCGTCACCTGCCCCATCGAGCACGAGGCCGGGATACCAATCGATGCGATACATCTTGCCGGAAATCCGGCCTTTGGCGATGAATTCGGCAGCCTCCATCCGGAAATGATTCGATCCTCCCCGGCGGAGGGTGCCATAGACAAAAACAATCTCACGTTGGGCGTCCACTGGATTTCTGGCGGTTTTTAGCGCTCCAAGCGGTGGCCCAGTTCGTTATCGAGAAGTTGTTTGAGATCCTCGAGGCCAGTTTCGCTTTCGGCGGAGATGGGGATGATTTCGATCTTCGGAAAACGGCTACGGAAAATCTCAAGGTTCTCAGCAGCACCTTCGAGGTCCATTTTGTTCGCGATGATCTTCCAAGGGAACTTTGCGAGTTCATCGTCGTATTCCTTGATCTCACGACGGAGAATTTCAAGATCGGAGATGGGATCGCGCCCTTCGCTGCCTGCCATATCGATTACAAAAAGCAGCACCCGGCAGCGGGTGATGTGGCGGAGAAACTCGTGGCCAAGCCCGCGATTTTCATGCGCCCCTTCGATGAGGCCGGGAATGTCTGCAATGGTGCACCGGCGGAAACCCGGAAACTCCACGACGCCCACCACCGGCTGGAGCGTGGTGAAGGGATAGGATGCCACCTTGGGCTTCGCATGGGACAACTTGCCTATCAGGGTGGATTTTCCGGCATTTGGAAAACCGACCAGCCCCGCATCGGCAATGCGGCGCAACTCCAGATAGAACACCGCCTGATCGCCCGGAGTGCCGAGGGTGTGCTCCACGGGCGTGCGGTTCGTGGCGGTTTTGAAATTCCAGTTGCCTTGGCCGGGATCGCCGCCTTTGCAGAGGAGGAATTCCTGACCATTCTCGGTGAGGTCTGCGATCGGTTCGAGATCGATCCCTTCATCGCCACGCTCGTAATCCACCGCCTCCTGCACGGTCACGGCATTGCTGCGGTAAACGACGGTGCCGGGAGGAACTTTCCCGATGACCTGCTTGCCGCTTTTCCCGGTTTTGCGACCGCCTGCGCCATTTTTACCATCCTCTGCGATGAGCTTCGGATCGTAGTGATAGGCACGGAGATTGTCGGTCGATGGGTCCACCACCAGCACGATATCGCCACCCCCGCCGCCATCGCCGCCATCGGGGCCGCCTCGTGGGACGAATTTCTCGCGGCGCCAGGAAACCACGCCGTTTCCTCCATCGCCTGCCTTGGCAAAAATCCGTATGTGGTCAATGAACATGGGGCCACCCTTGCCACAGCCGCCCATACGGTCAACGGCAATGCTCGTTAAGCGGGAAATTTCATGATGAGTTCTTTCCCGATTTTTCTTCCGGGATCGGTGCGATGTGCTTCACTTCGGGTATGAGAACTCTGCTCGTTGCTCTTTCATCACTCATTTTGATGGCCCTTGCCCTCCCACTCCATGGGGGAGGAAAAAAGGAAGCCAAGCTGCAGATTTCTTTCCACATGGAGACGGAGGCGACGGGAAACCCAAAGATGATTTTCCCTCAGCTGGTCGCAGGGAGAACGCGATACTTCACCCGCATGCCCGAGATTTCCTCCAAGGACATCGTTTCCTACGCGCCATTTCCCTCATCGATGGACGAGAGCTACGGCGCGGTTTTCAAACTCAAGGACCATGTGAGCAACCGCCTCGCGGCCATCACCAACGCGAACCAAGGCCGCTGGATGATCGCCCAAATCAACGGTCGTGTGGTGGATGGCATCATCATCGACAGCCAGGTGAACGACGGCCGACTGGTGGTCTGGAAGGGCATCAGCCTCGCGGATTTCACGATCTTCGATGAGGAATTACCACGCACGGGTGAGGAAAACAAAAAGAAGAAGAAATGGTGAGCAGCCCCGCATTCCAATGATGAGAATTCCCGCAATCCTGATGATTTTCGCCGCGCGGCTGGTGGCCGAGCCGCTCGACCTTCGCCTACCCACCGAAAATCACCACCTCTTCAGCGATGAGCCGGAAAGGTTCTACATGTATGTGGACCGGACCTTCGAAGGCCAAGCTACGAAACCTTGGGAAGCCGGCTCTTTCGGTTACGTCCGCAACGCCCTGCGCATGGGCGATCAAGTGCTGCTGACGAAATTTCATGAAGGCATCGATATCTCACCGATCAAGCGGGATGCCAGCGGAAATCCGTTGGACCTCGTGTCCAGCATCGCTGAGGGCCGCGTCGTTTTCGTCAGTCCGCTGGCGGGTAGGAGCAATTATGGCAAATACGTCGTCGTCGAGCACACTTGGGAAAACTCGTCCATCTTTTCGCTTTACGCCCACCTCGCGGAAATCACCTGTGCTCCCGGAGATGCGGTGAAAGCAGGTTCTCTGTTAGGCCGGATGGGCTACACCGGTGCCGGGATCAATCGCACCCGCGCCCACGTCCATCTCGAGCTGGCGATGATGACCAGCCGCCACTACGACGAATGGTCGAAGACCAATGGCCTGGGCGTAAACTTCCACGGCCTTTTCAATGGTATGAACCTGATCGGCTCGGATGTGGCGCGGTTTTTTCTCGAACATAAAGCGAATCCAGAAATCAAATTCAGCCAATTCGTTCTGAACTCACCCGCCCATTTTAAAGTCACCATCCCCCGTCGGAAAGACATCGATTTTATCAAACGCCACCCATGGATCGCCAGCCCTGGGAGTGACTCACCCAGCGCGTGGGAAATCAGTTTCACCGCCACCGGAATGCCCACCCGCTTTACTCCCAGCCAGCGCCAGGTGAGTGCCCCTACCCTCACCGGTATCCGCCCCTCCGCCATCCCCCATCGCTACCTGACCCGCAACCTCGTTACGGGCGAAGGAAATTCCGCAGTCCTCACCAAATCCGGACTCCAGCTCATTTCCCTCCTCACCGATGATTTTCCCATCACCGCTCCCGCACCCGCTCCTCATGACCCACGACATCCTTGATAAAATCGCCAGCCTCGGTCTGGCGCTTCCCTCCGTTCCCGTCCCCGTCGCCGCCTATGTGAACTGCGTGCGCAGCGGAAATCTGCTTTATCTATCAGGTGGCCTACCCATCGATGGCGATAAAAAATTCATCGGCAAGGTTCCCACCGAGATCTCTGTGGAGCAAGCCCAGGAAGCCGCCCGCATGATCATCCTCAACCGCCTCGCCGTCATCCAAGAAGAAATCGGTTCCTTGGATCTGGTAAAACAAATCGTTACCCTAACCGGCTTTGTGAATTCCCAGCCGGACTTCTACAGCCATCCACAGGTGATGAACGGCGCTTCCGAATTGTTGGTTGAAATCTTTGGTGAAAAAGGCAAGCACTCGCGCACCGCCCTCGGTGCCGCCGCCCTCCCCCTTAACGTGGCCGTGGAGATCAATCTCGTCGTCGAGGTGGAGAATAGACCAACGCTCTAGGAACCTGAAATGTGGGTCCAATTGGTTAAATCCTCTCTCGCCGGAGGCATTGGAATTAGGTCCGGCGAGGCGATTGCCCTCAAGCGCTCCCGGTGAGGCTGAGCTTTCCCCAATCAATTGAGCCACCCACTTGATAACTCTCCATTCTCGGGGCAGACGAGGAACTTGGGCCGTTGGTTGATGGTGTTTCTCAGGGCCTGGCCGAGATTGCTTGCGGGGAGGCGGGTCTTGAGATGATCGACGATGTAGCCATCGGTATGAAGGTTGCCTTGGTGGGTGATGGTTTTCCCAACAGGATCTCACCAAAGTTGAGATTGAATTGGGCGGGGGCCAGACATCGGTTCACTTGGGCCGCCGGATTGGAGTGTGGTGAGATTTCGACATCTAGGCGAGGATGCACGGATTTTAGGGAGGTGTCTTCAGTTCATCAGCCGCCCCTCACTCACCCAGTTCAGCCTCCCGCTCCACTGACCGGATCTCCGCCGCGATTTCGTCTGGAGTGCGGTGCATTTGTTCGAGTAGAAGCGAGTAGTTTCTGATCGCGGTCTGCTCGTGTTGGAAAGGCGTGCCATTGAGTCTGCGGTGATGGAAAATAATCTCCAAATGCCTGCGGAAAAGCAGCTCTGCCTCCGCCAGCCTATCCTGGTCTTCCAACAAGAGAGCCAGGTTGTTGAGCCAGATGGCGACAGTGGGGTGGTTCTTGCCCAGCTTTTCCTCGCCGATGGCGAATGCCCGGCGGTAGAGCGGCTCTGCCTCCGTCGGCTTGCCTTGGTCTTCCAGCAAGAGCGCCAAGTTGTTCAGGGAATGCGCGACTTGCGGGTGATCCATGCCCAGCGTTGCCTCGCCGATGGCGAGTGCCCGACGGAAGAGAGGCTCCGCCTCGGCAAGCTTGCCTTGGTCTTTTAGCAGGAGACCTAAGTTATTTAGGTAGATCGCAAAATCTGGGTGGTCCTTGCCTAATGCTTCCTCGCCAATGGCGATGGCCCTGCGATAGAGTGGCTCCGCCTCTACCAACCTCCCATGATCTTGAAAGAATCGCGCCAAGTTGTTGAGCCATACGGCATTTTTTGGATGGTCCTTGCCCAGCGTTTCCTCGCCAATGGCGATGGCCCGGCTGTAGAGCGGCTCCGCCGCCGTCAATTTACCTTGGTCTTTCAACAAGACCGCTAGGTTGTTGAGGGAAGTGGAGACGTCAAGATGGTCCTTCCCTAGTTTTTCCTCACGGATGGCGAGCGCTCGTCGGTAAAGTGGCTCCGCCTCCGCCAGCTTACCTTGGACTTTCAGCAAGAGCGCCAAGTTGTTTAGGTGGATGGCGACTTCTGTTGAATCAGACGGGTATTCGGTTTGCGCGATTTCCAAAGCGCGCTCGCCGTGGAACATGGCCCGCAAATAGATGGCGGTTCGACTGAATAGGTCTTGGAGAAGACTATGTGTGAGGATGCGCTCGGAAAAATGGGCGTGGTGCCTTTCCTCCCACCCGAGGGCGGCAGTGAGGTGCTGCTCGGCATCTTGCCATTGGAATAGATCCATCTCAAGGCGGGCGGTGCGTTTCAGTAGGACGGGAAGCGAGGGTGAGTCCGGGCGGGCGTTTTCGAGTCGCTCGATTTCTAGGAGTGTCTCGTCGAGGTTTCCGGTGACGGGTGGAAGAATTGGGATTTCAAGAGGGATTTCTCCGAAGGCCGTTATTTTAGAAAACCCGAGGGTTTCCTGCCGCGGCTCGGGCTTGATGACGGCGTCCCGGATGGACCAAAGGTCCGGGGCGTGGAGGCGGAGAGTCCCACGGAGGAGATCGGTGCCGACGAGAATGAGGGGAATGGAAATGCGGTGCCGGATGAGGTCGCGGGCTTGATTGGCATGGCTGCAGAAGCGGGGCCAGAGGGTTTCCTCAAAGCGCGGGGCACGGCTGGGATCGTAGTTGGCATCGTTCGCCCAGAGATCGGGATCTGGAGTGACCCAAAGAACGCCGGTGTGCTCCAGGATGGCGAGATGGAGCAGCGGTTCCAAGGACAGGGCATCTTTGTCCACTGGCGTGAGCGGCAAACTGAGCAAGGATTTCCCCTCGATAGCGAGGTGGGTGATGAGGGCGCGGCGGCAAACTTCCGCACCAGCGGCATCCGGCACGATAAGGGGGATGAAGGAAAAGCCGGAAGCGTAGTCAAGCAAACGGACGAGACTGCGCCATTCCTGGCAGTCTGCGAGGGCATAGCGGCGGGCGAGGGCAGCAAGGAGTGTCTCGTCCACGGTGGGTTAACCTTTTTTCGGAGTCTTCTTGGCGGCGGCTTTTTTCACAGGGGCGCGGGTGCCCCTGCGCTGGACGAGTTCCTTCACGTCGTTCACGAGCAGCGGATGGATCTCATACCAGTCCTCGTCATTGATATGATGGAAGAGGATGTGGTCGTTAAGAAGCGCGGCGACTTTGTTGATTTCCTTGATCTCGGTGGTTTGGAGGAGTTCGGAGGGATTGTGGGAAATAGCTTCAAGCAGGCGGGCGTCATCGACCGCGATGGGCAGGAAATCCCGGCGAACGACGGAGATGGCGCGGCGGATGTCGTCATCGGTGACAGGGAGTGGGCCGAGGCTGTTGAGGACGGTCTCTCGGATGAGGAGGAGTAAGTCGCGAGGGTGGCCGCCGGATTTTTCTACGATGAGATCGAGCTTCTTGCGGTTGGCGGGGAGGGTCTGATCGCCAAAGAAGGTGTCGAGATTTTTGCCGGGAAAACGCCGGGTGGCGAGGTCGCGCATGACGGCGTAATTCTCCGGGACCGGCTTGCCACTGGAACGTTGGTGAAGTTTGAGGTGAGGGAAAACGCGGGAGTTGATGGCAGTGTTCGCACTGGTGAGGCGCAACCATGCGGGGACGGTGTAGATGACGTGCCAGTTTGGGATGCGGAGCTGTTCTTGGTAGCGGCCGAAGAGGTTGGTGACGGAGTTGAAGACGTTTTCTTGGTCGAGTAGATTCGGGTGGACTTGCTCCAGAGAGTCGAGGATGAGGACGCAGTGGCCGCCGGTGGCCATACGAGCTCGGAGAATACCCTTCACCCCGCTGAAATATTCGCTTATTTCTTGTTGGAGCTTGGGCAGGACGTTTTCCAGATCGAGCTGGCGGCGGATGAGGTCTCGGAAAGATGGGTTTTTGGTGATGGCGAAGCGGAGGGATGCGTTGAATCCCTTTGGGCCGACCGATAGTCCGAGGGAATCGGGGCTAATTTTCAGCTTGGTGAAAAAGGCGGTGAGGCGGGTGAAGAAGTCTTTGCCCTTGGGCTGGGGGATATTTTTCTCGTCGAGGGTGTTGCTCACCGATGCGGCGATGAGGATGAGCATGGTGCGGATATCGAATGGCTCACCCTCGGTGCGGTAATCCTTGGTATCGATGAAAAGAACCTCATGGCCGTCTTTCAGCAGCCCGGCAGCGAGACGGCGGAGCTGAGTGGTTTTGCCTGTGCCGTTGTATCCGGCGACAAGGCTGAGGCTTTCCGAGTCGTAGAAGTCGATACGTTTCCTGAGTGGCACCACGGGGTCGTTTCCGCGATCCGACTGGTAAATATCCGTATAGAAGTCGTTTCCGTAGGCGAGAGTGTCTGAACGGAGGTTCTGGACAAGCTCGCGAAGGTAGGTGCGTTCTTGTTCTTCTGACAATTGGCTCA
>JBBRIB010000079.1:0-9547 GCA_038221745.1 Verrucomicrobiales bacterium | reverse complement strand
TTCTTTGTAGGCGGCGAGTGATTTTACGGGCATGTCCAGCCGCCCGGATTCATCGAGCGGGACGATGGGGCCGGTGGGGCCGAGTTTGATATATTTCCCCAAGTGGATCTCCATGCCATCAAGCGGGAGATTGCTGCGTTGGAGGACGATGAGCAGCGGAAAGGCGAACACCACCCGGTCTTGCCAGCGCGCCAAGAGCGGCGGTGACGAGGTGGCGGGCTCGGATTCGAGGAATGAGAATCCTGCAATCGAGTTTTCCCCACCGAGAATCACGCCGGGCAGCGGGAGGCGGTTCACGACTGGCAGATTGTTGGTATCTCCGACGATATCTGTGAGGGGGAGCGAGGCGCGCCGAAAAGAAGCGGGCAGCGGGGATGAAACGACGGCCCGCGAGAGGGGCGCGGCCATGACGAGGGAATCGAATTTCCCCAGCGCCTGATCCAAGGCGACGAGGCCGATGGGATCGGGGGCTTCCCATGCGAGGACGACGGCCGTCGCGGCTTTTTTCGCGCCCAGGCGATAGAAGTTGGAAAACATCACCGCCAGATCGATGGGGGCCGGTGGAGAGGTTTGGAAAAAACCTTCAAGGTCATCTCCCAGCGAGACGATGACGGGGGCTTGGCGTTTATCCGGCTTGGCATGGGCCGCCATCGAACCGAGTTTCCACGGCATTTCCCGGCTCCCTTCGCCAGAAATAAAGAGCGGTGGATTGATGAAACCACGGACAATCCCGCCGAATGCGAGACGATCCAACGCCGAGCCGGGTATGAAAATCCATGCGCCCATTGCTGCCAATGCCACGATGAGCAGCGACCGCAGGCGACGATGGAGGGAGTGGCTCACTGGATGTTAGGAAATCTTTGCAAGGATGGGCGCGAGAGGTTCCTCAAGATCGGTGCCTTTGGTGACTTCACCTAACAGCTTTCCAGCGGTGGCGATGTGCGGGCGGTACCACTCGTCGCCACGGTTTTTCACGATGTTTGCGTAGGCACCGAGGGCTTGCATCAGGCGTTGGGCGGCGCACTCGTGAAGGAGAGTTTCCAAGGGGCGCTCATCGGCGATTTCCTCCCAGAGAGCGAGAAGCTGCTCCCGCTCGTCCGCAGAATGATCGAGGTAAGGATCGAAAATCAATGAAGCGAGATCGTATTCCTGGCGCCCGCGGCGAAGGCCTTGAAAATCGATCATCCAGACCTGCCCGTCTTTGATCAAGAGATTCTGCGATTGGAAATCCCGGTGGACCAAATGGCGTGCGACGGTGCCGAGGCGTTCTGCGAGATTGGTGAAAACGGGATTCTTCTCCAGTGCTGAGGTGTCCATGCCGAGGTATTCTTCGACGAGGAACTCGAAGAAATACTTTTGCTCCCAGCGGTAAAGAGCGGCATCGAAGGGTGGCATCAGGTGGAAGTCCTTGGCCGGTTTTGCGTAAAACAAACGGTCCACCTGCTCGAAGGCGGAGCGATAGTAAGGCAAGCGCTCTGCAAAGGGGCGGTCCTTCATCGAAAGCAGATCCACATCTCCGAGATCCTCGACAAGGGCCACCCGGTAGCGAGACCGATCATGGAGGATCGCCGGCACGCGGAGTTTCGCTTGTTTGAGGAAATTTGCGACGGGGATGAACTGCTCATTGTCCTCGCGCTCGTCCGTCCAATGCACTCCGATGAATGGCTCGTGGCCCGGTGTTTTCACTCGGACAATGGTGCGGCCCGAGGCCCCGCGTTTGATTGGCTCAAGTGTGACGCGTACGGTGGGGTCCACTGCAAGGAACTGGCGCACGGTGGAGAGGATCGCTTCGGTTGGCATGGGCGGGGGAAACTAGCTCGAAAAACGCCCCATCTGCCAAGGGAAATCCAGCGCCATCATCCATCATGGAAGGAACACGATGAAGTTTTAAGTTGAAAATTCCCATTTGATTCTCGCTCGTCGCTCCCACAAGGTCCGCGCATGGCGAAAGCGAAGGACGAAAATCGGGTGGTGGTGAAGGTGTTTCTCTATGGGATCCAGCCACAGATTTGGCGGAAATTTTCAATTTCCTCGAAGGTGACTTTTATCGAATTCAGCGATGCGGTGCAGGCGGTGATGGGCTGGGACAACAAGAGCCCGCATGAATTCCGCCACGGCAAGGGCAAGCGCCTCACCGACGTCATCGGCCCTATCGGCCTCGAAGATCAAACAGCGGGTGAATTCCAAGACGAGGCCGTTCTAACCGTAGCCCAGTTCATCGGAAAACGCCGGCTGCCGATTCGGATTCTCTACCGCTATGATTTTGCCGATGAGTGGATCCATGAAGTTGTTTTCGAAAAATGGGCGGGCGGAGAAGGCGGGCCGGAAGCGTTAGAAGGAGCGCGGGCTTGCCCACCCGAAGACTTCGGCGGGACCTTCCAATACATGCAAGCCCTCCATGGTGAAATCGAGTGGGCGCATCCCGGCTATGATCCCGAGGCTTTTGATCCGAAGACCGTCAGCTTCGAGCCGAAAAAGGCGAGAAAAAGACGTTAGATAGAAATCCCTTGGTTTCCCCCGGCGCCTCCCCGCCTTCAGCGCCAAGTCCTCTGCCAAGCCTCGAACTCCGACGGCCGCAGCCGGAAGCGGGCGATGTTTCCGCCGTGCAGGCAGCCCAGCTCTGTTTCCACCACCTCGATGAAACGGGGCTGCTCTGCCGCAGTGACGGCTCTTTGCGCCGCTGCTTTGATGGCCCGGACTGCCGCCACTTTTTCCATTCCGCCTTGCACGATTTCCCGAACAGCCTCGCCGATGGCCGAGCGATGCCGCAGCCGGAAAGGATCCGGCTCGCCCAGGGATTGGCGCACCGCTGAGTAGCGAGCACAAGAACGCCGGTAAGCCATCGAGAAAACATCCCGCAGGTAGTCCACCTCGTTGAGCTCATACACGCCTAACAGCCCCGTGACATAGTCATGCGGCTCCACATCCACAAACGAAAGTGGACTGAGATTGTGCCGGATGAGCGGGATGTTCGCGGCCAGCCGGGACACCCGTTTGTTCACATCCTCGAAGGGCTGGAGATACGGCAGATGCACCATCACGAAGAACGCTTGTTCAAACGGATTCCTAACAGACGCAGCTTTTGTAAGGATTTCTCCGAAGCGCTCTTCCACCTGCTGCGGCACCGCCAACGGATGAAACACCGTGCCACTGATGGCCACCGGCCGCGAGCGCAAACGGCCACAAGCGCCCGCGTCCGGAAGCAGGTTTTCCGAGAGCAGGGCATGGAGATTGCAAATCGTGTAGCGGTTGAAATTAATTTCTCCCGCCTCGTCTGCAAGCATCTCGATGGCAGCCTTGTGATTGAGGATCATCTGCGTTTCATGCGTGCCTTTTCCTGCGGCATCCTCACCCATCTCCAGCAACCTCTGCGTTTCCAACAGCGAGTAAGTATTCCCTTCCAAGCGGCTGGAGTTCCATGAGAGATCGATGAGCAAGCGGTCCATCACCTGCCGCAGGTAAGTGCCGGCCGGCAGCTCGCCCAAGCCCACTTGGCCGATGCCTTCGAGCTCCTTGCGCAAAGATTCTGGCAGATAGAAAGTCTCATTCGGCCGGTAAGCCTCCAGAAACGCACCTTGGTAGCCCACGGGCGTGCGCGCCGAAAGCGGCAATTGGATGGTCCTGCCGATCGCCTTCGCCTCAATGGAAAGCCAGTCGTTGCGCGTTTGATAAACGGGAGGTTCCTCGCCCACAAACGTGCGTTCGGAGCGGAGATGTGCCTCCTCGATGAAGTGATAGCGCCGTGCCCGTCCCTCGCCGCGGGCTTGAAGCGTGCCCGCAGAAACAAGGTGATCCAGCCTCCGTTGCAAAGTCCGCTTGGGGTAGCTGAGCTTGGGCATTGCAAGCAGCTCTTTGACAGAGGCTCCCGACTCTCGCATCATCAGGATGTGGCGGAGTTGTTGAAATTCGAGGTATGGAACTTTGAGTGGCATGATTTCATGTTTTTATGGCACGATTCACATGAATCGCGCCATAACCAGCTCTTTCATGCCACAATAACCCAATTCGCGCCACTAAAATTTTCATTTTTTCCACAATCGTGCCACTTAACCAATAATGGCCGCCACATGAAAGGCGGCGGCGAAGAGGATCAATTGGACTCCACCCATCGCTAGAAGACGATTGAACGCAGGCCCGGGCGGCAAGGTGAGAACGCCCCAAAAAATCCTTAAGCCCAGCAATAAAACCGGAGCACCTGCCACCGCGAATGTCGGATGCCCGAATGAAACCCAGGCCAACCCCACAAACGCCGCAATTTTCACTTCCAGCCAGATCACCCCCACCGCCACCTTTGGCCCGAAGCGGACGGCAAGCGTGTGCTTGCCGGTGGTGGCATCCTCCTCACGGTCGCGCAGATTGTTCACGGAAATCAACACGGCGGAGAGCAGGCCGATTTGCCCGCCTAACAGAATGGCTTCTTTGGGCCAGTCGCCCGTTTGGATAAAGACCGTGCCCATCACGGCCACGAAGCCGAAAAACAAAATCACAAACACCTCACCCAGCCCGCGATACGCCAGTGGAAACGGCCCACCGGTGTAACCGTAAGCAAGGAACAACGAAGGAATCCCAATCAGAATGATCGGCCAGCCCCGCGCCTGATAAAGAAAAACCCCGCAGCCGATGGCGATGAGTAAAAACACCAACGCCAGCCGCATCACGGATTGTGAACTCATCAATCCAGAGGCAGTCACCCGGACCGGGCCAAGCCTTTTTTCGGTATCGGCACCCTTTGCCGCGTCGATGGCATCGTTGAAAAAATTCGTAGCGATCTGGATGGCGATGGCTCCGAGCAAGGTGCAAATGGCAAGCCCGAGGTGGAACACGCCCGTCAGTTTCCAAGCGAGGACACAGCCTGCCCAAACAGGAACGATGGCGGCGGGAAGCGTCTTCGGGCGGGCGGCGAGAATGCAGGCTTTGATCACGGTGTTAGGAGAAGTTTTAAACGATGACGATGGAGTTCGCTTCGAGGAATTTTTCGGTTTCGTCCAGATTTGGAAGAAGCGCGAGCGGAATCTCCTTCAGCTTCGCAGAAATTCCTGGCCGCTCGAAAAGCACGAGGCAGGGCTTGCCGGTGAAGCGGCTGAGATAACGTAGCCCATCTGCTGCATCCGGGTGATTTTGGATAGCGAGTCCCCACGCTTGTGGGACATCGAGTTCGGTATGTTTCAGGGCGCTCAGATCCAGGCCGAGGAAACGGCGGGTGGAGAGCTGGGTGAGGTCGCAGATTTTAAAAGAGGCTCCCGAAATGATTTTGCTCAGCTTCCGGCTGTCCCAAATCGCGCGACTGATCATTGCCCCCGGATTGAGGATTTCCTCGCCAAAGCATTCCCAAAGGCAGGTTTCCGAATCCTCGCCCGAATAGAGCAGGCCGCCCGGCGCGGCAGGATGCGAAAAACGATGGGTCTCATTGAGCCGGAACTGGATGGCCGGGTATTTCATCCCATGGATACGCAGCACATCAAGCCCATCGAGCGACACCAGCGGCAGTGGTTTTTGATCAAAATCAGCTGCAGGAAGGCGGATCGGACGCGAGACGGACATGCGGAATGGTCACTCGATGTGGGCCTCAGCCAATTTGCAGACACGCCGCGTTTCCCCAGCCCGCAAGAGATCCAGCGGGCGCTTCCCATCAGCTCTCCGGTTGAGGAAAAACACGACCCGCGTCCAATCATCCAGCCAATCCTCCTTCGTGAAAACCGCGAGAACCTCGGGCAATCCAGGCAGCACGTTTCCGCCGAGAAACTGCCAAGCCGGAAAACGCACGGCGGCTTGGCTGGCTTCACGCCAGCCGACGAGTTGGCCTTTTTGGTAGCGCTTCAGCACGGCAGCTTTGGAAATCCCGAGCAGCAACCGCGTTTCCTCAGCCGAGTAGCTGCCGCCTTCCGCCTGTTTCAGCTCTTCCCGCGCGAGCAGGCCGCGCATGATGGCCATGGCGTATTGGGCCTTGGGCTTCGCTTGGGCAGCGAGCTGTTTTTCCACCGTGGCGGTGATGAGACGCACCGCTTCGAGCGGCTCGTAGCGCTTGAGCATTTCCGCAACTGCGGGCTGGAAACCTCCAGAAGCTGAAACAGGTGGCTCGTAACGCTCCTCTAACTTCCAGGACTTCTCAGTAAAGGGTGGATACTTGTAGGCCATGCGGAAAGCTACCCGAAATTACGAAAGTGTCAACTTCGTAAACCCATTTTTCACGGCACCCTTGGAAATTTCGAGAAATCCGGAGCGCGCTTTTCGAGAAACGCTTGTTTCCCCTCGCGGCCTTCCTCGCTCATGTAATAAAGCAATGTGGCATTCCCAGCGAGGTCTAGCAGGCCCATTTGGCCATCGCAATCCGCATTGAGAGCGGACTTCAAACAACGCAGGGCGAGCGGCGAGTGGGCGAGCATTTCACGGCACCATTGGAGAGTTTCCTTTTCGAGATCGGCGAGCGGGACCACCGTGTTCACAAGGCCCATGTCCAGTGCTTGTTGGGCATCGTATTGGCGGCAGAGATACCAGATTTCCCGTGCTTTTTTCTGGCCCACGATGCGTGCGAGGTAACTGGAACCAAGCCCGCCATCGAACGAGCCGACCTTCGGACCCGTCTGGCCGAAACGGGCGTTATCCGCCGCGATGGTGAGATCGCACACAATATGCAATACATGCCCACCGCCGATCGCATAACCCGCCACCATGGCCACCACCGGCTTGGGCAGTGAGCGGATTTTCTTTTGCAAATCGAGCACATTGAGCCGGGGAACCCCATCCTCGCCCACATAGCCGGCGTGGCCGCGGACCTTTTGATCACCCCCGGAGCAGAATGCCAGATCACCCTCGCCGGTCAGAATGATTGCTCCCACTTTGGGATCCTCATGCGCGAGATCGAACGCCTTGAGCAGCTCCATCACCGTTTTCGGGCGGAAGGCATTTCGCACTTCTGGACGGTTGATGGTGATTTTGGCGATGCTGCCCTCATCCGTTGTTTGGTAGCGGATATCTTCAAATTCCTGCACTGTCGTCCACATGATTCCGCAGCTTGGACGATCTCCGCGCCTCCCGCAACCCCGATGCAGGCCGACTTTTCCTCTCGACTTGTCGAACATTTGTAATAACGTCCCTCCATGACTGCCAAACTGAAAATCACCAGCATCGGAAATTCCGCCGGGGTCATTCTGCCGAAGGAAGTGCTCGAAAAACTCCGCGTCGGGAAAGGCGATACGCTTTTCCTCACAGAAACCCCGATGGGATTTGAGGTGTCCGCTTTTGATGAAGAATTCGCGCTTCAGATGAAGCTCGCTGAGGAGATCATGCGGGAAGACCGGGATGTCCTTCACCAACTCGCCCAATGAATACGGCCGAGCCGATCTGGATACCGAAAGAAGTCGTGCTTGCTCTGCATCTCAGGCAGATCGCCGAGCATGGGGGCGATGCGGGCATGCGGGATGATTCGTTGTTGGAATCCGCACTTGCGCGTCCGAAGCAGCGTCATTTTTACGAGCAAGGGGTGGATCTTTGCCAATTAGCCGCCTCCTACGCCATGGGACTCGCCAAAAATCATCCGTTTGTGGACGGGAACAAGCGAACAGCTTTCGTGGTGTATCGACTTTTTCTAATAAGAAATGGCCTTACCCTCACGGCAGGAAAGGCGGACCGCTACTTGACCATGCTTCATCTCGCTGCAGGAGAAATTACCGAAGACACCTTCGCCGATTGGCTGAGGAAAAACACCCGCGCCGTCTGAGAGGGACTTGCTGAACTCAATGCCGGGCTGCTTGAGGTGAAACGATTCTCAAACGTGGCCGAGTTTGAGAAACTTTGAAACTTGTGCGGCAAACCAAGCCTCCGCTTCCCATGGCACGCGGTGGCCTGCGCCCGGTGCGACCGCCAGCGCACCATGAGGCATCAAGCCACTGGCCCGCCCGGCAAGTGCCCGGAACTTCAAATCATTTTCTCCGGCCACCCATAGCACCGGAATGGAAATCTCACCCAGCCGCTGCCATAGCGCTTCTTGCGCCCCCAACGACCAATCCACAAAACTCCGCGCCACTTCCCGCCGCCGCTGCATCAAGGCACTCACGGCATGTGGCTCGCGGGAGAGGGAATTTCCCAACAACGGCTGCGCGTTCCATGCCTCCATAAATTCACGCCAGTTTCCAGTCAGCGCCTGGCTTGCCCACTCCGCATCTGCCCTGCGGCGGGCTGTGCGCTCCTCCTCATCTTCCAGCCCCGGATGCGCGGAAACGATCACCGCCACCTGCCACGGATGATCTTTTTCCAACAACGCATGCAGCGCCATCCGCCCGCCCATCGAATAGCCTAACAAGCCACGTCCGCTGCCGCGAAAAACCTGGCCACCCGCATCCGCATTGAGCGCCCTGCCAAACTCCGGCAAAGGCAGCGGGCAGCATTCTAAAAACCGCCATAAATCCACCGCCCGCGAGCCGATGCCCGATGCCGCCAGATTTTTCGCCAGCCCGCGCCAATCCGCCGCAAGGCCGGCGGCACCATGCATGCACCAACATTCCAGCGGCCCGGCATCCCGCCGCTCATCCGTTTCCTTTGAGAACTGGATCACTTCGCGGGTGGCGTTTGGAATGCCTCACTGGCCGTGCGCAGGGCCTCCTGCATTTGTTCCCGCAGCTCGGGACTGCCGCCCATCCCGAACAACAAAGCCACCGTAGCCGCAATGGTTAGAATCAGTGCCACTAAAAATATCCAATACAAAATCGCCAAAAAGATCCCCGGACCATCGAGCTTCTTGGTGAAGGCATAGCCCCCCGGGCAAACGAACGTGCGATAGCCAACCCAAAATTGTAAAAGCGGCACGAAATTTCCAAGCAACCACCACCCGCTCATCCCCACGTTGATCAGCCGCTTCACCGTAAAATAAAGCGCGAACACCAGTGGCACCAAAGGCAGGAAAACCATGGTTTGCTTCATCATCACCTCGCCAAACTGCTGGGTGAGAAACGGTGTTCCGAATCGGATTGCCATCCCCCACAAGATCGGGAAAATCAAAACCATGAAAAGAAACGATCTCCGCCGCGCCCCGGGATAGACCGTATCCTGATCATCTTTGTTCCATTCCGCACTTTGCTTGGGCGATAAAGGCGGATTCGCATGCGCCACTTGCGATAAATCCGGTGGCGGCAGTGAGCGTTTTTCAAACAACCCCTCGATCTCGCCCGCAGGAATCCAATCCGCCATCCCAGGCCGCCACACCAAATCCAAACGCGGATTAAGCCCGCCGTCCTTCGCCTTCGTCACCAGTTCCACAAAGGGCACCGGACCGATGGTCTCGCCTTCATGACTGTAAAACCAAGCATCCTGTGATTCATCGCTCATGAAGACCTTCTATCGGATTCGCCAAACCCTGTCAAACGCCGCCTATCAACTTGTGATTTCCACACGGCGGAGCTTGTCAAAGCCAGCGCCGTAGCAAAAGCTACCTCCGAGCGGCACTTGGAGGTGCGCGAGCCTTCGATTTCATCAAACAACGCATGCACTTTCTGGGAATTGAAATTGGCCATGGCGGCACCCGCGCCGTGGCACTGGATCTGGAGGCCGCCGC
>JBBRIB010000078.1:0-9592 GCA_038221745.1 Verrucomicrobiales bacterium | reverse complement strand
GAGCCGAGTAACTCTGTTGGCGGAACTTCTGAGGTTTACAAGATCAGCTTGCGTGAAGGCGATTGCAGCAGTTCCTCCTGCAAGAACCGCCTCCAGCGGCGCAGGCGGAACATACATCTTAGCGGCAGAAGCTCTGCCAATAGTCCCTTGGATCAGAATAGCGCGCGTGGCACCGGCTTCCGCCGCTGTTGCCCTCAGAAAAAGTGTTCTTGCCACTGCGCTCTCACCAAGACGGAAGCCTCCCGCGCAGCTCGATAGGAGACATGTTGAAATCAGAACCAATGCATACCACTGTACCTTTTTCATATTGTTGTTTTACGAGGTAAGCCAGCAGGGTCACTGTCCCAGATTTCATGTCCCAGAGCTACCCCATTTTCTGCGGGTTCCTGCATCGACACCTTTCGGTCAGTAAGCAACTTTGAACTGGCAGAGAACATTCTGAGTGCAGCCATTGGATTATATAGCAGAGTATCGGAAAAATTCATGGGAAGTGGATGAGGGTCATGCGACGGAGTCGAGGTCGCGGGTGATCGGGAGCATGGCGCTGAACATCGCAGGGTAAAAGCCGAAATTTTGAAATGCTGACATGCTGAAACGAAGAGGAGGAGAGGGGTAAAACCTGAAAATCTAAAAGCTGATCCGCCTACGCCAAGGCTACGTGCGGACGAGAACGCTGAAATGAAGAGCGGGAAAGACGGGGGGCGTGATGCCGCAAACTCCTCATCGGGGAGGACGACGAACTGTTTGCGTCCGGCTCTTTCGATGATTTGCGGGTGGAGGCACATGGCGGATTCAGCGGGAGGTGGCGGAGGTGTGGAGGGATTTCGCGAAGTTTGCGGGAGGTCGCCTGATGGCAGCCTGCCACGAAGCACCCATCCCCTATCTCCAAAGCTCGGGCCGGGTAAAGCCTGAAGTTCGGAAGAATCGTTTCCATTGAAGAAGTGTCTCCGTGTTTTATTTGTCTGGGAACGTATAATTAGGTCTTCACGGCGATGGAAGCGGCTGGAGGCCTAAACGATGTGGCGAGGCTGGGCGCTAGCCAGCGACTAGGTAAGCCGCTGAGGCAAGGCCGGAATGCCTAGCGACCGCCCCTCTTACAACCTGCGCGCTAGCGACTGGCGCGACATCTGCGGGGGCTTTTTTTACCAACTCCGCTAGCGCACTCCGCCCCCACAGCAGATGGCGTGACGGCCTCGTACGCCGTAGCTTTTAGCGGAAGAGGGTGCGGGGTTTGCTCTGACGAATAAGGTTTTTGCCCGATTCATCGACAGGCCGACGAACGGAAGATCCCCCCAAACACCCCGGAATTATCCCCATCCTGACGCTCGATCTTTATCCACAACGACTCTGTTCTATTTGTCTGGGAATTTGTAATTCACGCCAAAGGATCGCAAAAGCACAGCCCACGAAACGACCGTCCGGCACCCTTGGAATCCAGCTTTCACCCCGCTTTGTCATACGGCCTGCGGTGAGGCCGCGCTATCTGCCCCCGCTTCTGCGCCAGCGGTCGCAGCACTCGCTTCTTCGAAATCCGTTCCTGCATTCTGTCAAGATTTGCGCACTAACCCCATTTCCCTGGAGCAGCACTGGCGCGGAGATTATTCTGGGCCTGCGTTGCCTCATCAAAAGCCCACACTTCCACGCCGCTTGGCATGCCCGCCGCCCTATCATCGAAGCCCGGCAAGCCAAAGCCCGCCGCTGGAAAGTCGCCTCATGACTTTATTGTCATGCACCCGCCATGCAGAGTCTCGTCCCTCTGCGTTGGAAAGGCGGAACCACGAAAGCTTTTCCGTTGACGAACCCACCCAAACCCACCAAATCCCCCTCTTCCCCAACGGCTATTCAGAGCACCAGCGGGCGGACTGAAACGGCACGCGACGAGAGTGATGGCGATTTTGTGCTTTCGGCATGATTCGAGCCACCTTAGCTTGCAAAACTGACGTTCCGAAAACCATGTCCACACTTGCAACAACCGTCGATGGCCTGAAGTTCAAAAATCCTTTCGTGATCGGATCCGGTCCTCCAGGAACCAACGTCAAAGTCATCAAGCGCGCTTTCAAAGATGGCTGGGGCGGCGTCATCGCCAAAACCGTCAGCCTGGATTCCTCAAAAGTTGTCAACGTCAGCCCGCGTTATGGCAAGCTGATGGCCAACGATGGCAAGGAAGTGATCGGGTGGGAAAACATCGAACTCATCAGCGACCGGAAATTTGAAATCTGGCTCGATGAATTCAAGGAGGCGAAGGATGCCTGCCCGGATGGCATCCTGATCGCCTCCGTCATGGAGGAATACAACAAGGACGCTTGGTGTGAGATCATCGAGCGCTGCCAAGACGCCGGCGTCGATGCCTTTGAACTGAATTTCTCCTGCCCCCACGGCTTGCCCGAACGAAAAATGGGCGCGGCCATGGGACAGGATCCCGTCATTCTCGAAGAAGTCTGCGGATGGGTCATGGGCGTTTCGAAAATCCCCGTATGGGCGAAAATGACGCCCAATGTCACCCACATCGAGGAACCCACCGCCGCCGCCCTGCGTGCCGGATGTCACGGAGTGAGCGCGATCAATACCATCCGCAGTGTCATGGGTGTGAACCTCGAAACCTTGCGCCCGGAACCAAGTGTGGAAGGGTACACCACCCCCGGTGGCTACTCGTCAAAAGCCGTCAAGCCGATCGCCCTGCGGATGGTGATGGAGATCGCGCAACTCATCAAAAAGGATTTTCCAGGACGCACCCTGTCCGGGCTTGGAGGTGTGGAAACCGGATCCGATGCCGCACAGTTTATTCTGCTAGGTAGTGATACGGTGCAAGTCTGCACCGGCGTCATGAAATTCGGCTACGGCATGGCCAAGGACCTTGGTGAGGGCTTGCTTGAATTGATGGAAGGCAAGGGCTTCGAAACCATCAGCGACTTCAAAGGCCTCAGCCTGCCTTATTTCACCAGCCACGCCGAACTCGTCCGGATGCAACTCGCCCGCAAGGCCGGGGAAGCCGCTGCCAAGGAACAAGCCGGTATGGTAAAGAGCGACGCCGAGTGGAATGGCGATGATTTCGTCAAGCAGTCGAACGCCTTATCCCGCTGAGTCCGGTATTATGGATTAAGGAAACCGCACCCAATCTAACCGCCATTCACGTCAGGTGTGGGCTCCTAACCCAGAGCTGTTTTAAGATCACCTCAAAGGGTCACGATGGCACCATAGGTTTCCGGCCTGCGATCTCGGTAGAACTGCCAGGTGTTCCTCACCTGCTCGATCATTTCCAAGTCGAGATCGGCAATAATGAGTTCCGTCTGATCCCGGCTGCCGACCTTGACCATTTGGCCGCGTGGATCGCAGAAATACGACTGGCCGTAAAATTCGCCGATATTCCATGGTGCCTCCGTACCGACTCGGTTGATCGCACCGACGAAATATCCGTTGGCAGCGGCGTGGGCCGGTTGTTCGAGCTTCCATAGATACTCGCTGAGTCCGGCGACGGTGGCAGAGGGATTGAAGACGATCTCCGCACCATTCAAGCCGAGACAGCGCGCGCCTTCCGGGAAATGGCGATCGTAACAGATATAGACTCCGATTTTTCCGACGGCGGTTTGGAATACCGGGTAACCGAGGTTGCCGGGGCGGAAATAGAACTTCTCCCAGAACCCCGGATGGCATTGCGGGATGTGATGTTTCCGGTATTTCCCCAGGAAAGTGCCATCCGCATCGATCACGGCAGCGGTATTATAATAAACGCCGGTGTTTTCCACTTCATAGATGGGCACGATCAGCACCATGTTCAGGCGCTTCGCGGTTTCCATCATGAGTTGGGTCGTCGGGCCTTCGGGGATCTGCTCGGTGATCGAATACCAACGGGTTTCCTGTTCGGCACAAAAATACGGGCCATAGAAAAGCTCCTGGAGACACAAGACCTGCACGCCATTGGCCGCCGCTTCCTCGATGAGTGTCATGTGCTTTTCAATCATCGCCGCACGGATCACGGCGGGTTCGGCGTCGCCGGAATGGGTGGAGGTGGCTTGAATGAGACCGGCTTTGACGATGCGTGGCATGGCGGTTGATATTTCAGAGTTAAGGACTTTCCCGAGTGGCGCGGAATACGCTTTAGTAGCTTCAATCGTGCCAATTCGTGCATAGTCAAACCATGAACGTCTCCGAAAATCCAGTTTGCCCGCTCTACATCTCAGGAAAATGGGTGAACGTCACCGGAAAAACCGGTAGCCCCGTTTTCAATCCCTCGCGCGGAAAAATCATCGCCACCGTCCCGATGTGCGGCGCGTCCGAGGTGGATGCGGCCGTGGCTTCGGCGTAATACAGAGCGGTCTGTCCCTCAATCTTGCCAATAACGGGCCACCCCCCAAGAGCAATCTCAAAAATATCTAACAACCATGACCGTTGATACACCAAAAACTCCAGTTTCAGGAAAACTACGCCGCGGTTTCCTGGAGCATGAAGTGTGGATTTTTCTCTTCGGGGCCATCCTCCTCAATGCCCTGTTCATCGGCGCGATCAGCCAAGGCATCTTGCCGATGAAGTTATATAATTTCGGGCGCTTCCTGCTACTGGGGCTGTTTCTTGCCAGCGTGGTATTGCTC
Organism: Verrucomicrobiales bacterium; assembly: GCA_038221745.1. GTDB lineage: Bacteria > Verrucomicrobiota > Verrucomicrobiia > Verrucomicrobiales > Akkermansiaceae > Luteolibacter. The sequence goes on along the minus strand of JBBRIB010000078.1, from coordinate 5,006 downwards.
GCTGGCGGTCCCCGGGGCGTCCTGGCATTGGCTCGGCCCATGCTTGTTTGGCGCATCCATCCAGCGTGGTATCTCCTGGCCCTGTGCTGGGGCATCGGGATGAGCAGCTTGACCTTGATGGGCAAGGGAATCCTGTCTGGTCAAGGCCTGGCAGAGATCGTCATGGAATTTGGTGTCTTGGGGAAACTTGGCACGATCGTGACGATTCTGGTGGCTTCCTTCGTGGGCGAGATCGTATGGGTGAGCTATTCGGTGGACCGACTGCAAAGAAAGTATAGCATGTTTGTAGCAAGTCAGATCGTAGGAGTTTTCTGGACCTTGTGGTGGATGCCCATGGTGATTTTAAATGTGGGCGTGATCCCAGGCTTGCCGCCCTTTTTCCTGTTGATCAGCATGCTGGGAATCGCCTCGATGTGTGCCTTTATCTATAGCCACACCCATAGCGGGTTGGCAGTCCTCGTTTTGCAAGTGATGTTGAACAGTACTCTGCTCGTTCTACCGGTAACGCCAAGAGAAGGAAACATTGCCACCTTTGCCTCTTTCTCAGTGGTTTATTTTTTAGCGGCACTCAGTCTCCATCTTTGTTTTGGAAAAACCCCGCTCTTGAGATCCCGTAATCAACCGATGCCGCTTGAATCGTGAGTGCGCGGTGGGCATTCAAGGAGGGGCGGAACGACACCACCGCTCCTCGTCTTTTTTGTCCTGCTCCTCGTAAGGAACCTTGCCGGGCGAGTCATTGACACCGGTTGCCGTTATGGCTACGAATGAAATTCTTGAAACCCTCATTCTTCCTACCTCCCGTTATCGCGCTGGCCATCGCTGGCATCGGCTTGGGTATTCAGCGCCAATCGATTTCTGGCATGGAACAGGAATAGTCAACACGGCCCTGACCGCATGGCTCAAACCATGTTCATCGCTAAGACAGCCTGCTCCTCAATGACCTGAATTAAATATCTCCAATAAGCCTCCTTCTCAATGGTATCGCGCACGGTATTTGCTGGCAGAAAGCGGCCCATTTCCTTCACGAAATCGTCATGCATTTCCGGCTGGGTCTTGAGCCCTTGCACACGCCTCCCCAGCAATTCGACAAACTCAGCTGTCTCCCCCTGATGATCGCCGACCTTGAGCGGGATCAACCTCGTGGGTAGTTCGATGCCCTGCTGGACGAGCCAGGCGATATCCCAAAGGTCGCGGTTTTTGATGTGATTCTCGCGGAAGGCCAGCGCAATGATCTTGTCGGCCAGGATCTCTTCGCGGCTCTGGGCCTGAAGGATGAGGCCGGAGGTACCGAGGTCGATGCCGTAAAGATTGCGCAGCATCATCGGTCGCGGGTCGTGGCTGGGGATCGCGCAGATATCGAGATGGATGCGTTGGGCCGGAAGATGCTTTCGGCCTGGCCGGGTTTCGATGGTGAGCTTCCAGGTGGATACCTTTCCTCCTGTTTTTACCGGTTCACTCACTCTCACCGGCAGCCCGTAGCGGATTTGCAGTCGCTCCGTGAGAATACTGGCGAGATCGGCCAAGTCGTCGCGATTGAAATCACATCCACCGGTGAAATCCAGATCCTCACTAAGCCGAGCAGAACCGTAGCAAGCCCGCAAACACGTTCCGCCGATGAAGGTGAGATTTGCAAGCAATCCCGCTTCGCTCATTTCCCGCAGGATGTCGTGATGCAGCAGTTCCTTTTCCACCACGGGGCGCAGGATGGAGAGATCACCGCGTGATTTCAGCGCCTCATCCACGATCTGATCAAAAAAGCTCAAGCAGAACCTCCTCATCTATCAATTCCATGCTGCGTCGCGTTACCTTCATGTCGCGCATCGCCTGCCGTATCGAGGCACGCCACAGATGTCGTTCCGCATCGTAAGTCAGCTCATCGCCCAACCGATTCGGGCACTGCGCCGTGTGAATGAATTCGATGCGCCCATAGTCACCGCAGTCCACCACATGGCTGCGCCCGGAAGTCATGAGGCTGATCCAGTTTATAGGCACCTGTGAGATCACCCCGGCATCGCTCAACACCGTCTCTAAGCTGATATAGTTGAACTCGCCCGCTCGCAGCCGTGCCGCCGCACGGAACAGCAGGTTTCCCGGCGGATAACCCGGAATCGGATAAAAATAGATCCCCCGGCAGACCCGCTTCAACAGCCCCGCCTTTGTCGCCCGAGACAAAAGGACCGCCAAGTGGCCACAACCCGGCACCACCGCCGCTAAATCTGACGGCGCGAACACACAATGCTCCGGACCCGCCAGCGAGCGGAGCGTCTCGGCGAGTTGCTTGAGGGGTTGCATGCCGGGACTCTACAAAACATTACTGGAAATGCAATGTTTTGTAGGGTTTGGCGGGTGACAAACCAGAAATTGTATAATCCTGAAAATTTCCGCCCGATTCCTCCGCCGTTTTAGGGTCGTTAAAAAATGAATTTTAGGCAAGGATTGACAAAGGATTTTGAGGAAATCAATCCATTGCGTAGCGACTCTGAGACCTTGCCGGGCGAGTCATTGACAACGGCTGCCGTTATGGCTAGGACTGGAATTCTTGAAACCCTCACTACTCTTCCTACCTCCCGTTATCGCGCTGGCCATCGCTGGCATCGGCTTGGGTATTCAGCGCCAATCGATTTCTGGCATGGAACAGGAAATTGCCATTTTGCAGAAGGCCATCGCCGTTCGCGCGGAAGCGGAACGTGGTGATTCTTCGGGCGCAATGGCTTCGGCCTCCTCGCAAGACGCTAAGGACAAGCAGCTGCTCGATTGGAAAAAAATCGCCGACCAACTCGCTGAAACGCAGAAAACTGGCGGGGATAATTTGCGTATTGCGATTCGCCTTCAGCAACGGCTGCAAACGATGACCCAGCAGGAACTCGTCGCCGCGTTAGACGAAATCGCCGCTCTCGATGTTCCCAAGGAATCCCGCGAATTACTGGAGCAGATGCTCATCGCGCCACTCTCCGGGAGGGATCCAGAGCTGGTGCTGACGAAGTTCATCGACCGACTTCAGGATAGCAACGGGATGATCATCCGGCAGCTTTTCAACGCCTTGCAGGAGTTGGCGAAAAAGGACCCCGCCAAGGCGACGACGTGGCTCGACCAACAAATCGTAGCGGGAAAACTCGATAGTAAGTCGCTCGATGGGAAAAGCCAGACACGTATTCAGTTTGAAGGGAGTCTGGTCAGTGTCTTAATGGTCTCCGATCCGGACGCTGCCAGCCTTCGACTGGGTGGGATGCAAGGGGACCAACGGAGGGAGATACTTTCGAGATTTCAGCTCTATCAGCTCAAGGATGAAGACCAACCCGCATTTGCCAAACTTGTCCGCGATCAACTGCCGGAAGAAGACCAGGGGAGTGCGCTGGGCCGAGTTGCCTCGCAAGTGGCATCGCGGGACGGCTATTCGAAAGTCACCGAGTTTCTGGAGCGCATCCAAGCAACTCCCGCCGAGCGCACTGCCTGTGTGGAACTAGCCGCAGAGTCCAAGATCCAGTCGATTTCCTTTCAAAAGAAAGTCACTCGTGAGGACTTCGATGCGATGCGCGAGTGGGTGACTACCCAATCACCCGGATCGACTGCCAGCGTCACCGGAAAGGCGCTTGGTGATGCGGTCGATAGCAATCGGAAGATGAACTTCGCCGAAGCCTCGGCTCTCGCCGTGGATTACAACAAAGCCGCAGGAAACGATGGATTGCTCACCCGCTTTTTGGAGAGCTTTGCCGCGCTTCAGAACAAGGAACAAGCGCGTGTTCTCGCCGAAAGCATCTCCGATGAGAAGCGCCGGGCAGAAATCCTTAAACGTCTCGAATAACTCAGATGAAAATTTCCGTCGCCCTCGCCATCCTCATCCTCGTTGCCGCCGCAGGTCTCGGTTGGCAAAACAACCAACGGCTTGTCACCCTCCGCAAGAGCCACACGGATTTAATCGCTGCCGCCGCCAGCCTTGGAATTTCTCTTAACCCGGAGGATCCCCGCGCCGCCGTCCTGATCACCAAGCGTGAGCGGGAGAACAGTGGGGCGAATGCCAAAGCCGTTGCCACCGAGTTCATCGCCTTCACCCTAGATATGGAGGCGAGGCAAAAAGAAGATGGACCGGGCGACGAAGGAAAGCAGAAACGCAGGTTCGAGATGTTGGAGCGGGTGATGGCACTGGATTCCGCAGGATTGAAGATCCTCATCGCCGAGGTCCGTGCGACCAAGGACCTTAAGGACGAGATGCGGCAGGGACTCATCGGCTTCGCCATCATGACACTCTCGAATGATCACCCGCAGGCGGCCCTCACGCTTTTCACTGAATCAGCCGATCTCCTCAAAGGCGAAGGCATGAGCAATTACGTCATTTCTTCCTCGCTCGCCAAGTGGGCCAAGGACGATCCGTTGGCTGCGCTCGAATGGGTCCGCAAAAACAGCGCGAAGTTTCCTGATCTCATCACCGACGATGCCAAACGTGGGCTGATTTACGGAGCAGCCCTCCAAGATTCCAAACTCGCCTTCAAGCTCATCGGCGAGTTGGGAATCAAGGACGTGAACAACACCGTTTCTGGAATCATGCAAGCGGCGAAAACCCCGGAACAACGCACTGCCAGCCTCAACGCTCTCCGCGATCACGTGGCCAATCTTCCAGACGAAGATTCGAAGGAGCAGCTATCCAAAACCGCTTTGACTAACTTGGGTATCAAAGTCGTGCATGAAGGTTTCGAGGCAGGCAGCAAGTGGGCCATCGCAAATCTCACTCCAACAGAACTCGAAGTCTTTGTCGGTGGAGTGAGCCACTCCAGCAACAGCGGCGACACCGGCCGATGGATCGAGTGGATCGGCGAAAAACTGCCCGCCGGGAAGGGCGATAATAAGATCGGGAACATCGTCCGCAATTGGACAAGCCAAGACTACCAAGCCGCCGGTAAATGGCTGACAACCACCCCCGACGGCCCCACGAAAAACACCGCCATCCGCAGCTACGCCGAGACTGTGTCACCCTACCAACCCGAAACCGCCGCACAATGGGCGATGACACT
>JBBRIB010000077.1:0-9641 GCA_038221745.1 Verrucomicrobiales bacterium | reverse complement strand
GAGATCACGTCGTCCACCGGCACGGCCTCGTTCGGCAGGACGAACTGGCGGCAGAAGTCATCGAAGCTTTTTAGGTTCGTGAATGACATCGCGCTGGGCAGCAGGCGCTCGAGCACGTCCTTGTTGAAATTGAGGTGGGAGGGGTTCGCCATGTCGCGGAGGTATTCACGCGATGAGGTGAAGATGCGCCCGCCCTTGGATTCGATCATCACCTTGAACTCGGCGAGCGAGCTGGTGCGGGATTTTCCGTCCTCCGGGGAAACGGAGAGGAAATCCTCTCGCTCCAGCGGGGCCGGGCAGAAGAAAGGGGTGGAGGCTCCGTCGTTCTCCGAGGTGTTGCGGAACTCGAAGCGGAGCCCCCATGTCTCAATCCTCGACCCATCGGGCCAGGTGAATTCCGCGCCGATGTAGGTGGTGACGCCCTTGTCGTGGAAATACTGCGGCTGGCCGTTTTCCTCGCGTTTCGTATCGAGCAGGCAGTAGCCCTTGATCGTGCGGTCGCTGCGGCCGCCGGTGGCGCTGCGGTTGAAATGGTGGCGAGCGCGCTCCGGGCCGACGAGGACGAGCATGAGCAGGTCCATCAGGATGGATTTTCCCGAGCCGGTGACGCCGGCGAGGACGAGGTTGCCTTTGACCGGTAGGCTGTCACGGTAGCCATACCAGTTGAGGGCGTGGATCTTGGAAAGTTGGATGGCGCGGCTCATGCGTCTTCCTCCTCCACCGAATTCGCAGTAGTTTTAACGTCTCCAGAGAAAGCGGTTGCGGTCTTCGTCCATTCGGCGAGTTCGCGGAATGGGACGACGCGGCGGATGGCGGGCAGCACCTCGATTCCCGAATCCTCGAAAGGCTCGGCGGCCTCGAAACGGATGAGATTGAAGCGGGCGGCCTGGCGAAGGATTTCCTTCATGCGGCCAGAGGAAAACACTCCAGCGGCATCCGGGATGAGCTGGTCCTGAATAAGTCCGTTGAGTTCTGAGACGGAGATGAACGCCTGATCCTGCCCTTCGTCCCGCAGGCGGACATCGCCCGCGTACCAGAGAGCGAGCCAGACCAGGGTGGCGTCTTTCTGGAGCTTGAGGCGGAGTGCGCCGGGGCCGGGGATGGCTTGGATGAGGCGTTCCTCGTGGACGAGCAGCACCTCAAGACCGGCGAGGGCGGCAGCCTCCTTGACCCACGCGAAATACTGGCGGCACCAGTGGTAGAGGGCGGATTTGGAATTCTCCAGACCCGTGATGGAGCCGGTGGCGAGAAGCTCCTGCAGGGCTTCGCCGAGGCGCGCGCGCTCGCCCTCCGGCAAGGTGATGAGGCCGGGGGCTTCAGTGGTTTCGGGTTCAAGGGTCATTTCCGGGGGAAATTAAGAGAAGAATTTATTAACCGCAGATGGACTCAGATGGATGCAGACGATGGACGTAGATAAAGAAATTCCAGATTTCATAAGTCAGGGTTTTAATTCGATCCGTGCTCTTCATCTGCGTTCATCTGCGGTTGAATTTCTTTATCTGCTGGATTGGTGTCATTTCTTGATAATGGAGAAACGCTCGACCTTGCAACCTTCGAGGGTGTCGAGGGCGGGGATTTTGGTTTCATCGGTGAGGCGGTCAGGCTCCAGGCGGTAGCGGGCTTCTGCGGATTCCGCGTGGAGGAGGAGGGAAATGAGGTCGGTGAAACCGCTTTCCCCGGAGCTTTGGAGATCGGCGCTCGCGATGCGCTCGCCTTTCATTCCGGGCAGGGATTTAACGAAATTATTGGCGCGCTGGACGGTGAGGGAGTCGCGGAGGGCTTTTCCCATGCCGGCTTTTCCCGCCTCGCGGTCGCCTTCGTCTGCGGTGTCCTCGAACGGATCCTGCTCGATGGGTGCGCGGCATGTTGGGGGGGAGTAAAGCGAATCGAGGCCGGCGGGAAGTTTCACTGCGGGCAGGCGGAAGTCCGGAAGATCGGGGAAATCGGTGACATGGTGGGAGATGCGCTTGCCGGCCATGAGGCGGTTGATGGTCTCAAATACCGATTTGATTTCCGTGCGGCGCTCGCCGGTGACATCCTGGAGGTAGCGGAAACGGGAGAGGGAGCGGCGGGTGAAATCCGCTGTGCGGCGGTCGATCTCATCGGCCATCGGCAGGACGCGCTCGACCAGACCGATGAGTTCGTCGAGGGCGTTGAGCACGGTGCAGCGGGCGGTTTCGGCAGACATCGCGGGATGGCGGCGGAGAACTTCGGTTTGCATTTCAGAAAGAGTGTTGGAATCGCCCATGAGACGGTTGGCAATGCGGTTGACTGCTTCCGGTAGGCGGAGAGGGAGACGGGAGCGGACTAGCTCAGCGTAGCAGGCGTGGGACATCTGCTCGGAGTAGTCGTCAAAAACGGTTTCCAAATTCCCTTTAAGCGTCTCCTCTTCGAGCTGGCGGCGGGTGAAGCGCTGGACGGATTTCTGCATTGTACGCAGTTCGTTGAGACCCTCGCGGACGCTGGAGAGGCAGTTTTCCACCGTCTGCCAGGGGCGCTCGGAAAGTTCCGTCTCATCGGCGAGCATGGCGCAGACGGCGATAAGCTTGTCGGTGAAAACGGCGGCATCCGGCCATGCGATTTTCCGCAGCGCGGTGAGGAGAGTAGCGCCGTGTGCATCGAAATGGATGGTGCGCCGCCAATCCCTGCGCGGTGGTTCATCGAGCCAGTGGCATTTCAGAAGTTTTTCCAAAAGCAGCCGTGCCTTCTCCCGGGGAGTGCCTTCAGCGTCATCCCCATCCTCTTCATCGAGCTCGAATTCCGGGTGATTCTCAATTGTATCGATGATGAGCAGGATGACTTCCTCACGGGACATTCCGTCGGGCCGGTCGGCGGATTCCATCTCCAAGGTGTGCAGAACATCCACATAAAAGGGAGCGCTCCGCCCCGCCAGGACACGAAAAAACCCGGCGCCGCGGGTCTCGCGGAAAAGGGCGGTGGAGAGGTGCTCTGTGGACATGGAGGGAGGCAGCGGATCAAATTTATGCTTCAAAGAAGTTGGAAGCAATCGAGGTTCGTGGTGATTACGATCCAAGGGGTGGGTGGGATAGGGGAGCGGGATTTTTTCCAGGTGAGGAGGTGGCTTGTCGCTTCTGTTTACGAATGTCGCAGAGGATGGGTGGCGCAGAGTTCTTTGGCAGTCTATTGGCATCGGCGGTCACAAACACGCCGCTACAAGGCATGCGAAGGAGGCGTGCTTGGCGGGGGGGCGACCGAAAAAACCCAGCATCATTGTTTCTGCGCCCTGCTGGCAATTTCGGCGAGTTCTTCTGGCGTGGCGAAGCGGGCATCGTAGTCGGCGACGGCCAGTTCGTATTCACGCTGGGCGAGTTTTGCGCTTTGGGGCGAGAGGTAGTAGGCGACGAACTCCGGATCACGCGCCAGTTCGGGAGAGAGTTGGCTGATGTGATGGGGCTTGGGCGGCTCCGGGCGTTTGAACTCATAGGGCTTGGGCTTGGGCAGAAACGGGCTGATCAAGTTGGTGATGACGCGAAGGCTGGCGGGTTTTCCAAACAGACGGATCGCGAGTTGCTTGCCGAGATCAAGGGACCAGTTATCGGAAGGTGGATCCAATTTCTGCTTCGCAGGGGATGACGTGGCAAACAGATCCCGCAGTTGTTCTTCTTCCTCCACGCTGAGTTTGAGTTTCCAATTGGCGGCGATTGCCCTTTTAGCGGGTATTAGAGCCTGTTGCTTGAGCAAGCTGACATAGGCGCGGCTCACTCCGAACTCTATGGCAAGTAAGCCTTGCTTTTCGCCTTTCAAAGCACGTTGGGTGATTTCTTCCCGCATCGCGGCTGTAAGTTTGATATGGCTTTTTTTCATGCGGATAAATGATGGAGGATGTAGTTGGAGGAAGTTCAATCAAGAAATTTTCCCGGGTTGAGAATTCCGTGGGGATCGAGGGTGGCTTTGAGTTTGCGATGGGTTTGGAATGAGGTTTCGCCGAGGGCTTGGCGGATCCATGGTTTCTTGGCAAGGCCGACACCGTGTTCGCCTGTGATGGCACCGCCTTGGGTGAGCACCCATTTGAAGAGGAGGTCCAGTGCGGCATCAGCATGGGCGCGGGTGGTGGGATCTTCGTAATCCCTGACCATGAGATTGGTGTGGATATTGCCATCGCCAGCATGGCCGAAGCAGGCGATCGGGATCCCGGTTTCGATCTCCAACTGGCGGGCGAAGGTGACCAGCTCGACCAGTTTTGAGCGGGGAACGACGATGTCTTCGTTGAGCTTGGTGAGGCCGGTATCTCGCAGCGAATAGGAAAACTCGCGGCGGAGTTGCCAAATTCGCTCGCAGGATTTCTCGTCTGGGGCGCGCTCGATGAAACTGGCCCCGAGTTGGGTGAGGAGTTGGTGGAGTTCATCCAACTCAGATATTACAGCGGCAGGGCGGCCATCGATTTCTACGATCAGGTGGGCATCACCGGGCGGGAAAACTTCGGTGCCGAGGCGTTTGCGGGCGGCGGCGAGGGTGAAGGCATCGGTGATTTCAAGCGCGGAGGGCAGGTGTCCAGAATTGAGGATGGCTTGGACGGCGGCGGCGGCAAGGGCGAAGTCTGGAAAAATGGCGGCCAGCATGGCGCGGCTGGCCGGCTTGGGGATGAGGCGGAGGGTGGCCTCAGTCACAATGCCTAACAGACCTTCAGAACCGGTGAAAAGTCCGATGAGATCGAAGCCGGTTTTATTTTTATGAAGTCTGCCCCCGGTATGCAGGATCTCTCCGTTGGATAACACCACTTCGAGGCCAAGCACGTAACTACGGGTAACGCCGTATTTCAAACAACGCGGGCCGCCCGCATTGGTGGCGATGTTGCCGCCGATTGAGCATTCCTTGAGAGAGGCGGGGTCAGGCGGGTATTCCCAACCGACCTGATGGGCGGCTTCTTGCAGCGTGCGGGTGATCACTCCTGGCTGGACGATGGCCACTCCATCCTCGGGATAGATCCCGAGAATGCGGTTCATTCGCGCGGTGGAGAGGACGATGCCACCTTGGACGGGGACGCAGCCGCCGACGTAGCCCACCCCCGCACCCCGGGTGGTGACGGGGATGCGGTGTTCATTGGCAAAAACGAGGACGGCGGAAACATCCGCTGTGCATTCCGCAAAGACGACGAGGTCCGGTGGATGGCTGGCGGACCACTTGTCGGCGGCGTGTTCTGTTAAGGTAGGAGCTGCCGAGGTGACTTTCTCTTCGCCAATGAGCTGGCTGATGGCATCTTTAATGGAGGATGGATTCATGGGGCGGGGTGCGCTGCGCCCAAGATGGGACAGCTACGGATCAGGCATAGATTTTTTTGTAATATTCGTCCGCCATGCGGTCTGCATCGAAGAAGGGGACCACGTCGTTCATGGAATTGAGAACGATTTTGTAGTAGTCGTCCGGGCGGTCATAATAGAGCGGGAGGATGCGTTGGTTGAGGGCCTCGTGGATTCCTAACAGGTCATGGCGATCGCGATCCTCAGTGCTGAGTGAAGGATCGGCGGGCGGGACGATGAACGAGTTTTGACCGTCTTTTGCGAATTCGCAGACCCAGCCATCGTAGGTTGAAAGGTTGAGGGAGCCGTTCATGGCGGCGGTCATGCCGGAAGTTCCAGAAGCTTCACGGGTGACGACGGGGTTGTTCAGCCAGATGTCCGAGCCGTTTTTCAGGAAGCGGGAAAGCTCGAGTTCGTAGCCGACGAGCACGGTGGCGTTCGGGTAATCTTTCGTGAGGCGGATGAGGTGGTTGAAGGTATCGATGGCGGAGTAATCGAAAGGATAGGGCTTGCCGGCCCAGATGATCTGGATGGGGTGCTGGCTATTGTAAATGAGTTCGCGGAAGAGGCGGATGTCGCGCGCGATGAGGTCCGGGCGCTTGTAGCCGGCGAAGCGGCGGGCCCACACGAGGGTGAGCACATCTGGGTTGAAGAGTTTTCCGGTTTGATCGGCTACGACGCGGAAGAGGCGTTCCTTGAGTTCGCGTTTGCGGTGTTTGAGTTCCACGATATCGCCTCGCTGCCGAGCATGTTCCAAGCCGTGGTCCGCCCAATATTTTTTATTTTGGGCATTCGTGACGTGGGTGATTTCGCAAATGTCAGGATAATTTTTCCACATCTGTCGTGAGACTTCTCCATGGAGTTTTGAGACACCGTTGGCAAGGCGGGCAAGGCGCAGCGCGGCGAGGGAGTGGTTGAATTCATCGCCTTCGATGCCGGTGATCTTGCGCACTTCCGCCTCGGGCACACTGCCGAAGAATGAGAAATCACGGAGGAGGACAAAGTTATGTTTTTCGTTGCCCGCCTCCTCTGGCGTGTGCGTGGTGAAGACGAGGCGATTCCTGACTTCTGCCAGACTACGATGTTTCTCGTAGAGGTGGAAGGCGGCGGATAGTCCGTGCGCCTCGTTGAGGTGCCAGATGTCAGGCTCTACTCCGAGTTCGTCCAACAAGCGCGCGCCACCTGCCCCAAGGATGATGTATTGGGCGATGCGACGAAGGTGGTCCTGATCATAGAGACGGTGGGTGATGGCGCGCGAGAGGTCATCGTTTTCCTCCACATCCGTGCTGAGGAAAAACATCGGGACGGTATTGAAAATATCGCCCGCAAGGAACATCGCCTTGACCCAGACGGAATGGCCATGGACGGGAACGGTGAAGCGGATGCCGGTGTCCTGAAGGAAGGCGTATTCCTTTTTTCGGAACTGCACCGCCAGTTCACGATCCTCACCGCGCGCCTGATTGTAGTAGCCGTATGTCCAAAGAATGCCGATGCCGCAGAGGTTCTGCTTGAGGGCCGCGGCGGACTTCATGTGGGAGCCAGCGAGGAAACCAAGACCGCCCGAATAAACTTTGAAGCTCTGGTCGATCGCGAACTCGGAGGAAAAATAAACAGCGCTTTTCGAGTATTCCGGGGCGATGGGGTAGGCGTGGGCGAATGGCTTGGGCAGAAATGAAGAAGGCATGATGAGTGAAGAACGATTTCGTAGGATGTTTGCACCTGCGGATGTCTGCGGGTGGGCAGCGGTTGTAGTGAAAATACAGGAAGCGGCGGGCAGAATGCGGATTTCCACTCAATTTTCAAGACTTTCCCATGGCTACGGAGGAATTGGGCGTGCCAGGCGGTTTGAAGTTTTTGATTTTCGAAGGATTGAGGCTGGTAAGTGGCCTCTGTGGCGGAAAGAATCACCAAGTTCCCATGACGCTTCAGACTGCGCCAGCGCCCCAAACTCGCCTTCAATTCATCGATGCGGCGAGGGCGGTAGCGATTCTGCTGATGTTGGAAGGACATTTCATCAGTTTCACCTTGGCACCCGAATGGCAGAGCCGAGGGCATCCGTTTTATGAAACCTGGCATTATGTTCGCGGCATGACAGCGCCGATGTTCTTTACGGTGACGGGCTTGGTATTTGCTTACCTGCTGAGTGGTGCGAGGGAACCGGGATTTTTTGGAGTGAGGCGGGTGCGGCGAGGCTTCATCCGCGCTGGGGAGTTGTTGCTTTGGGGATACCTGTTGCAATTGGATGTGAGACACCTCGGCAATCTATCGAACGGCCATCCGGATGCTTGGTCTGGCGGATTCCATGTCCTCCAGTGCATCGGGGTGGGTCTGTTAGGGCTGTTGTTGATCTTTGGTCTGCTGCGCCGATGGGGCTTGCTCCCACTGATGATCGGCTATACCACACTGGCGCTGGGGATGTTCTTGTTAGAGGTAGTCCTTTCAAATCATACGGGTTACGTGCCGGCCGGGGCACCCGCTTGGTTGCAAAATCCACTCAAAGGGCCGTTGTCGAATTTTCCAATCGCGCCGTGGTTGGGTTACACTTTTTATGGTGCCGTCTTGGGGGTGTTTGTGAGAATACGTGAAGGGGTGACGCACCCTTTGCTGATGCTTGGAGTTGGATTGCTGCTGCGGGGCTGCGGTAAATGGATTGATCAGGGACTCGCGGCGTTGATTCTGAATCTAACGAATACAAGGATGGAATCCGCAGTGATTCCCACAGGATTTCACATGCGGGTTGGAGAGATGCTTTTGGTGTTAGGCGTGCTGATCTGGATCGAGAAGCGCTTCCACCCGCTGCCTGCACGGTTTCTCACGGTCGGGAGAAACACGTTCTTCATCTATGTGGCGCACACCATCGTGCTCTATGGCGCGATTTTCGGAATTGGCCTGAATCAGTTTTGGAAAGAGGCGCTCAACCCATGGCAGGCAGCACTGGGGGCGGTGATTTTCTGTGGGGCTTTCGCATGGGCGGCGCAAGGCGTGGAGCCGGCGGCGAAGCGCTGGAAGAAATGGCGGAAGAGAGCCTCCGGCGTTCATTCATAGCTTGATCAAAGTCCACATCTTTTTGAATTGTGCTTGTGTATTTCATCTCATTTTGCAGTATTTCCCCAGTGCGTAAGGGCCTACGAAGCGTTGGACTTGTTGTGTTATACACAGCAGGCCATCTCAGCTCTGAAAGTGGTATTTCGCAAGGAGGGCGTATCGCTCTGATCGAAAACGAGGTGGAACGCCAAAGCCTCCAAAATAGATTACTATATTCCATAATTCTATCTTTTCAATTCCCTCCGAAAAGAAAATCAACCGGAGGTTTGAACTGATTAAAATCTATGTTCCCGGCGGTTTGTGAATGATATTGAATGCACAATTCCACAGACACAAGGGGCCATGTCCTTTTGGTTAAAAAACCTATATGGAAGATCCATTTTTAAATCTTGCTCAATGAATTCATATTGAATCAAATTATTGCTCCCCTTCAGGTTGCTAAAAGATTTAAGAAATGAGTGGATATCACAAATCTTTTGTAAATAGCTGACAATATACGCCTTGGCGACTTCCATGAAACTGTCGCGCTGAACCCGCCGGCGGCCCTCCTGATAGCTCTCATAAACCGACGCGGGCAGCGGCCCGAGGGCCTTGCGTTCTTCCTCGAACACGGCGGCCACCTGTCGCCGGGTGTTGCCGTGCGTGCGCTATTCAGCGACCTGCTCCTCCCAGTGCAGCAGATGGGCGTTTTGCTCGCCGAGCGAGGCGAACTGCCGGCCCTTGAGCGCGTTGTTTTTGGCGTAGGCCACGCCGCGTTTTACCTTGCCCTTGTGTTGCGGCGTGTAGGAGCGGTAGGAGCGGTAGGAGCGGTAGGGCATCGGCGTCATCCCGTAATGGCTGCAAAAATCCGCCAGTTTCGGGTTCATGGCCGGATCATACCAATCCGCCTTGATGACCGCCGCCTTGAGGTTGTCGAAATTAAGCAAACGCGGCGTCCCGCCGAAATATCGCACGGCGTTTTCAATCACCCGCAGGAACGTCTAGGTGTCCTGGCGCAGCACCACCTCGCTGTAGCCCTTGCGCGAGTGGCCCAATACCGCCCGGAACAACCACGTCCGCCGGGTTTTTCCGCCATCGCAGGCGATGGGCGCACCAAGCCCGAAATCCACCTGCACTTCCTTACCCGGCTGGCATTCGATGCGCCAAACCCGCCCCGGCTCTCTCGCCTTGAGTTTGGCGACGTAGCGCGACACCAACGGATAGGAGCCGCCGAAACCGTGCCCGGTGACCAAATCCTGATAGATGCGTTGGGCGCTTAATCCGAGTTCGAGCATCGGTGCAATGACCTCTTGGAATCCGTCGCACAAGCTGCGCGAGCCGGGGATCACTTGGGTGGTG
>JBBRIB010000076.1:0-9644 GCA_038221745.1 Verrucomicrobiales bacterium | reverse complement strand
CTGCACCTCAATGGACTTCGGCCAGATAAACATCTCGCGGGGCGTGGAGGCGTGGATCAGCACCCCGGTGTTGCCCGGCTTGGTTTCCGGTGCCCAACGCCATTCGACGATGAGCTCGTAGTTGGAAAATTCTTCGTCAGTGCGCAACACTCCCGGCGGGCGGCCCTTGCAGACGATCACACCGTTTTCCACCGACCAAATCGTTTCCGGGGCCACCTTGGAATCGATGAGATCGAAGGTCCAGCCGCTGAAGTCTTTGCCATTGAAAAGGGCTTTCGGCTCGGCGGCGTGAAGCAAGGGGGCTAGAAAAAACAGCGCGCAGAAAATTATTTTCATGAACGTGTCTCTAGCATTCCAAGATCCGGATTGCAAGAAAAGGCGTGTGACGTATTGATCGCGCCTGTAAACATGGAAGCGAGAGCAGAATCACCGGAAGCAATGGAACGCATGGGCCACGAGGCGGCAGCCCACGTCGCGGCGGGCAGCGTGATCGCGCTGGTGGGTGGTCTGGGCGTGGGCAAGACGCATTGGACCAAGGGATTTGTCGCGGGAATGGGTTCGCGGGCTGAGGTGACAAGCCCCACGTTCGGCCTTGTGCATGAGTATCTGGACGGGCGCTTGCCAGTGTATCACTTTGATTTTTACCGGCTCACGAGCGCGGAAGAATTGATCGCCCTGGGGTGGGATGAATATATCGAGAGCGGCGGAGTGATCATCGCCGAGTGGGGAAATCGTTTTCACGAAATTCTACCGGAGGGCTCGATCTGGATCGAATTCAACCTAGAACCAGACGGCTCACGCAGCCTCTCTCGGAAAAATTGCTAGGTTCCAACACCGCCCACCGCTTGGCCAAGATTTTGGAGACCATTGAATGCCCGCCCCACCGAGCGGCCCATGGCCACGGGCAACCCGCATGAGTTGAGCGATACAATCAAACCTACCAGGACACACATTTGGATGATACGACGCATGGCCGAGAGCTTGGCAACTCGTCACACTGAGTCAAGCGGGTGAATCAGGGCTGTTTTCAAAAAACAGCGTGAACTCGAGCCGATTGTAAGTGAGATGCGTCTTGGCAACCAACACCAGCCCACTCTCCGCCGCAGCTTGAGTAACTTCATCGTAAAGTTTGTTCATCTTTGAAAAATTGACAGCGCCGGGGGTTTTCAGGGTGAAAATCACCAATCCGCCCTTCACCAGAGAGGAGGCTAGACGATTGACCTGGGCGATTGCCTCAAGCGCCCCGCCGTTCATGTCCGATAGAATTGCGTCAAACCTCACCTTGGAATCGGGCCGGAAATCCGCCACGTCTGCTAGGATGAAACGAAGATTTCCGGCTTGGTCGAGCCGCGCATCCAGCGGTGCGCGATCAATGGCGGTCACCTGATAGCCCCGTGAGAGAAGCTCGGAGGTCATCCCGCCCGGGCTGGCTCCAAGCTCCAACCAATGGCTCGCCGGCTTTGGCAAACTCCGATCCAACAACAAATAATGCAGAGCTTCG
Organism: Verrucomicrobiales bacterium; assembly: GCA_038221745.1. GTDB lineage: Bacteria > Verrucomicrobiota > Verrucomicrobiia > Verrucomicrobiales > Akkermansiaceae > Luteolibacter. Next base: position 8,143 of record JBBRIB010000076.1, on the reverse strand, counting down.
GCGATTTTCGCACCCGCCCGGCTGATCGTGCTGGATGATCCTTGGCTCACAAATTTCGTCCCTCCCGGATAGAATCCGTTCGATGCCTTAGGAGACTGAACACCCGCATACAAGCCTTCTTGGCCGATGAGACAAAACAAAGTGCCGGTGGTGCTGCTTTGCGCTTCGATTTCCCTGAACCCTGCAATTTCCTTGGGAAAAAGCTGGAGGGTGCGCCCGCGTAGATTTGATGCGAGTTTCCGATAGTAGGGATTCGATAGCCCACCTTCGATGGGCCCCATGAAAATGGCTTGGAAATCCTTGTCACTGAATTTCTGATAGAGGGTGGTTGCGGCCTTTTCCACGAAGCCTGGCATTTTCTCAGGGTTGCAGGGCCAAGCGTGATGCACTGGCAGTTTCCAACGGAGATACATCGCCGCCTTGGAATCCCAGAGCAACGAGGCATCCTCCAGTTGAATGAGATAATACTCACTCCCTAACTTCTTCATCACCGTTGCACCTAACACTGAGAGGATTTCGCCCGTCAGATCTCCAAAAACCTGCGAGATGCGGATCAACCAATGGGATGTCGTCTGATGGGGTGGCACGGTCACTGTAATTTCTCGGGGGGCGAGTGTTTACCCTCAACCAAATCGAGGATGTTCCTGAAATCATTGAAGCAGGCCACCGCTGCTTGAAGAGACTATTCTCATTAACCTACGACGTTCAAGATTGATTCCAGCTTATGTTGGAGAGGCGGTTTATCCCGCACATTTCGTGAAAACAAAAAGTCATAGGAAATCCGGATGAAACCTGATAGCTCTATTTCCATGGGATTGTTCATTGCCATTGTCTTCTCAATCATCATCATCGTGGTGCTCGTCACCGCTTTGATGACATCCAGCGCTGGATCATCACGCCGCCGGAATTCCAACTCGAACCATGGTGCCTATACCAGCCACGATTCCGGCACTTACCCTGGCAGCCTCATTGACCACGACTCAAACAATCGCAGCCGCCATCATGACGGTGGAAATGACTCCGACCCCCATCGCCACGACCATCACGGAGGATTTGATTCCGGCGGCGGCGGCGGTGATGGGGGTGGTGGTGGAGATTCGGGAGGTGGTGGAGGTGGTGGAGATTGAGGAAGCGGTGCGAGTCGTGAATTTCTCCGGCAGTCCGCAATCCAGCATCTTCCCGATCTCCAGCTTCACTACTGCACGCATTGTCCGCCTGTTCCGCCATGAAGGCACCGGCAGCCCGGTCTTCAGCTTCGCCAGCGGATCCCGGCATAGCTCTTGATCACCTCGGTTTCAGCTTCCGCTCAACCAGCGCCAGAAAATGCCGCGCCTTGATGTTCTTGCCCGGCGTCTTTGCAAACTTGGAGAATCAAGTCTTTGCAGCGGCAATAAACCGGGCGATACTGAACATGATGGTTCGAAAGATTTCACTAGGTCTCCTCTCTGTGTTCTTTGTGGTGGCTGGTATCGGTCATTTTGTTTCGCCGCAGACCTATCTTCCGTTGATGCCACCTTATCTGCCTTGGCATTTATTTTTGATCTATCTGAGCGGTGCGGCGGAAGTGGCCGGCGGCGTGGGACTTTGCGTGCCTCAGCTACGGCGTGCGGCTGGCTGGGGCTTGATCGCGCTGCTGATCGCAATCTTTCCGGCGAATATTTACATGCTCACGGATGGCTTGGAGCTCGGCGGCAAGGCGGTGCCCGCGTGGATCCTATGGGCGAGGCTGCCGCTGCAAGGGGTGTTGATGGCTTGGGTGTGGTGGGCGGCAGTGGCGAGGCGGGCAGAATGAATTCCGCGCTCCAATTTACATTTCCAACATCATCCGGGCGGGAGCTTCGAGCAGGTCTTTGATGCGGATGAGGAAAGTGACGGCTTCCTTGCCATCGACGAGGCGGTGGTCGTAACTGAGGGCGAGATACATCATCGGGCGGATGACCACCTGGCCATTGAGGGCGACGGGGCGCTGCTGAATGGTGTGCATGCCGAGGATGCCACTCTGCGGCGGATTGAGAATGGGCGTGCTGAGAAGCGAGCCGTAGGTGCCACCGTTGGAAATGGTGAAGACACCGCCGGTGAGATCCTCAAGGGTGATTTTCCCATCCTTGGCTTTTTTCGCGTAATCGAGAATGTCCTTTTCGATCTGGGCGAAAGATTTCTTATCTACATCGCGCAGGACCGGGACAACGAGACCTTTCTCGGTGCCGATGGCCACGCCAATGTCGTAGAAGTGGTTTTCAATGATATCCGTGCCATCGATGCGACCATTGATCGAGGGCACGTCCTTGAGCGCTTGGGCCACGGCTCTGATGAAAAATGACATGAAACCGAGCTTCACACCGTGTTTTTTCATGAACTCCTCTTGCACGCCTTTGCGCAGATCCATCACGGCGGTCATGTCCACTTCGTTGAAGGTGGTGAGAATGGCGGCGGTCTGCTGGGCGTTGACAAGATGCGTGGCAATCTTGCGGCGCAACATGGACATCTTTTTGCGGCTGGTGCGGCCATCGCTCACGACCTCGGCAGAAACGCGTTCCGCTGGAGCTGCAGGGGCGGAGAAATCGGGCTTCGATGCTGGTGCGGGCGCGGGTGCGGGTGCGGGCGCTGGTGCGGGTGTTGCAACGGGTGCCGGGGTAGGACTTGCTGCGGCTGCGGCGGCGGCGGCATTCGCATCGACCGTTGCGATCACAGCGCCGATGGCAACTTCATCGCCTTCTGGAGTGATGACCTTGAGAATGCCGGAGGCGGGAGCTTCGAGTTCGTTGGAAACCTTGTCGGTCTCCAAGGTCACGAGGACTTCACCCTTGGTGACGAATTCGCCGGTGTTTTTACGCCATTTCGCGACGTTTGCCGAGGTGATCGATTCACCGGAAGCCGGGACTTTGATTTCGAAAAGCCCGCCCGTGGCAGCGGCTTGCGGAGGTGCTTGGCCAACTGGAAAGGCTGCGGGCGCAGCTTGGGAGGCTGCGACGGCGGCTTCACCCGAGATCCGGGCGATGGTGGTGCCGATGGCGACTTCCTCACCCTCGCCAACAAGAATTTCAAGAATGCCATCGGTGGCGGCCTCAAGTTCGTTGGAAACCTTATCGGTCTCAAGGGTTACGAGAATTTCGCCTTTGAGAACGGAATCGCCGGATTTCTTGTGCCAGCGGGCCACATTGGCAGAGGTGATGGATTCGCCGGAAGCGGGAACTTTAACGTCGAGTGACATGGATTGGGAAGCGTGTTGAGAGTTGGTTGGAAAAAATCGATCTGGAGGAATCAAACTTCGAAGGCCTCAGCGAGGAGGGCTTTTTGTTCGCGGTAGTGCATGGCCTTGGAGCCAGCGGCAGGACTGGAAGCGGTGCCACGCCCGGCATAGCGGACTTTCGCGCCGACGGCCCGTTCGAGGCGTGGGAAAATGTAGGACCATGCGCCCATGTTCAACGGCTCTTCCTGGCACCAGACGAAGTGGGACGCATTGTGATATTGGCTGATGATGGCCTGAATCATTTCGCGATGGAATGGGTAGAGCTGCTCAATGCGGATGATGGCAGCATTTTCAATGCCCTTTTCCTGACGATGGGCCATGAGATCGTAATAGACCTTGCCGCTACAGAAAATGAGGCGGCTGACATCGGCAGGGTTTTCAAAAACCTTCGTGTCGGGAAGGATTTCCTGAAAACAGGTTCCTTCGAGGAAATCGTAGGTATGAGAGACAGCTTCCGGGCGGCCTAACAAGCTCTTGGGAGTCATCAGGACGAGCGGCTTGCGAAAGTCCCGGTGCTTCTGGCGGCGCAGCGCGTGGAAGTATTGGGCGGGGGTGGAGAAGTTTCCAACGATCATGTTTTTCTCCGCACAAAGCTGGAGGAAACGCTCGAGGCGGGCGCTGGAATGCTCGGGCCCCATGCCTTCGTAGCCATGGGGAAGCAGCATCACGAGATCACTGGGAGTCTGCCACTTGGACTCGGCGGAGGAGATGAATTGATCGATGATGACCTGTGCTCCGTTGGAGAAATCTCCGAATTGCGCCTCCCAGAGGGTGAGCATGGTGGGATAGGAAAGCGAATAGCCGTAATCGAAGCCTAACACCGCGAATTCCGAGAGGAACGAATTGTGGACGCAGAACCGCGCTTGGTCCGGAGAGAGATGCTCCAACGGAATATGGCGTTCCCGGTTTTCCGAATCATAAAACACGGCGTGGCGCTGGGAGAAGGTGCCGCGGCGGCAATCCTGGCCGGATAGTCGGACGGGCGTGCCCTCTAACAAAAGCGAGCCGAAGGCAAGGGATTCGGCGAAGGCCCAATCGATGGGCCCGCCATTTTCGAGACACTCGACGCGGCGCGGGAGGAAACGTTTTTCCAAAGTGGAGTTTAAATGGAAGCCCTCGGGAATGGTGGTGAGAACCTTGCCGATGTGCTGGAGCTGGTTTTCATCAATGCCGGTAGGAATCGGGGCATGGGAATAAGGCTGCTGGAAAATTCCGGTGGAGCCACTGAAAGCGGTGCGATCGCCCGCTTCATTGAGCTGGAGCATTTTCTGATACCCCTCTTCGAGCTTGTTCCAAATGGCGGCATCAAGCGCATCCGCATCCGCTTGGGAAATGATGCCTTGGGTGACGAGCTGCTGCTTGTAGGTTTTCCCGAAGGATGGGCGCTCGGCGATTTTGCGGGCGATGATGGGCTGGGTGAACGCGGCTTGGTCTGCTTCATTATGGCCCTGGCGGCGATAGCAATACATGTCGATGACGATGTCCCGCTCGAATTTCTGGCGGAAATCGAGGGCGAAGAGTGCGGCCCAGTAGAGTTCCATCGGCTCCTCACCATTGACGTGGAGGATGGGTGCCTCGACCATTTTGGCGACATCCGTGGCATAGACGGTGGAGCGGGCATCCGCTGGCGAGGTGGTGAAGCCAATCTGATTATTGATGATCAGATGGATGGTGCCGCCGGTGCGGTAGCCTTTGAGCTGGGAAAGATTGAGAACCTCCGCGACCGAGCCTTGGCCTGCGAAAGCGGCATCGCCATGAAGCAGGATCGGGAGGACGAGGCCACGGTCGATTTCGCCGCCCTGGCCATCATTGAGCACGCGCTGGCGGGCGCGGGTCTTGCCCTCGACGATCGAGTTGACGGCCTCAAGGTGGCTTGGATTGGCCGCGAGATTGATGCGGACCTTGCCATCTGTTAGCTCGCGGATGCTTTGGTAGCCGAGGTGGTATTTTACATCACCATCTCCAGCGACGAGGTCCGGCTCGTAGTTTGGAGTGAACTCGTAGAGCAGGGTGGTGAGGGATTTCCGCACAAAGTTCGCCAGGATATTGAGACGCCCACGGTGAGACATTCCCATTTCGATTTCCTGCACGCGGCGCGAGGGGCAAGCTTCGAGGATCGCGTTGAGGATGATCATGATCCCTTCCCCGCCCTCGTTGGAGAAACGTTTCTCACCGAGGAAACGCTTGCCGAGGAAGTGCTCGAACGCCTCCGATTCCAGCACCCAGCAGAGCGAGTTGAGTTTTTTGGCGGGAGTTTCCTCGTGGCGCAGGGCATGCATTTCAATCCGCTCGCGCACCCAATGGCGCACGGTGGTGTTGTTGATGTGCATGAACTCGAAGCCGATCTTCCCGGAGTAGGTGGCTTCCAAACCCGCCACCATTTCGCGCAATTTCATCTTGTCGCCGTGGCGGAAGAAGGAATTGGAAATTTCGCGATCCAAGTCCGCCTCCGTCAGGCCGAATTGCTCCAAGCGCAGGCGTGGGTTGCGCTCGGGATTGCTCTCGAGCGGATTGATGTGGGCCTGGGTGTGACCAAGAGTGCGGTAATTGTAAATCAGGCTGGTGACCCGGCCGTAGAATGCGGTGTCCGTATCGCTTGAAGGCGCGGCAGCGATTGCGGAAGCAGCCTCCTCCTTGCGTTTTACTTGGGCAGAACCCAGCTCAAATCCTTCAAAAAAGGCCGCCCATGTCGCTTCGACCGATTGCGGGTTCTCACACCATTGAGCATATTTTGCATCCAATACATCTGCGTTCTGTCGCGCCGAAACCGAGGAGTTCATGAGGAAAGGTTAAAATGATGGAGCGAACTCGCAAAAATACCGCTTGGCCCGCCGCGCACGGGGATTCATTAAAGGGCACGTCGCCCGTCGTCAACCGTACAAAGGGCTTTTTCAATAATCGCTCTTTGCTCCCGTTTTACCATGATTGAAGTCCACGAACTCACCAAACGCTACGCCCGCCACGAAGCCGTGCGCGGCATCTCATTTTCCGTGGCCAAGGGCGAGATCGTCGGCTTTCTCGGGCCTAACGGTGCCGGTAAAACCACCACCCTGCGCATGCTCACCGGCTACCTGCCACCCACCGCTGGCACGGCCAGCATCGGCGGCTGCGATGTTTTCCGTCAATCCATCGAGGCCCGTAAAAAAATCGGCTACATGCCGGAAAACGTGCCGCTCTATGACGATATGCGGGTGCGCGAGTATCTTAAATTCCGCGCCCAGCTCAAAGGCCTCAACAATACCGAGAGCCGCCGCCGCGTGGGCGATGTGATCGATACCTGCGGCCTCGGCAACGTCCGCCGGAAAATGATCAAGACCCTCTCCAAAGGCTACCGCCAGCGGGTGGGCCTCGCAGATGCCCTGGTCCACGACCCCGAGTTGCTCATTCTCGATGAACCCACCAACGGGCTCGATCCCAACCAGATCCGCCAAATCCGCGAACTCATCCGCCACCTCGGCCAAACCCACACCGTGCTGATCTCCACCCACATCCTGCCTGAGGTGGAAATGACCTGCAATCGCGTGATCATCATTGATGGCGGGAAAATCAAAGCCGCCGATACCCCTGCGAACCTCGTCGAGCAGATGCGTGCCGCCGGGCGCATCCAGGTGGAAATCCAAGCCGATCCCGAAGTGGCGGCCGCCGCCCTCAACCGGCTCCAACAAGTGAAAAAAGTCACTCCAGAGAATCTCGAAGACGGCTGGACCCGCTACACCATATGGGTGGATTCCGGCACGGACTCGCGCGAACGCATCCACCAGCTCGCCGCCCAAAACGGCTGGCCGCTACGCACGCTTTTCCGCCACGCCGCCACCTTGGAGGATGTGTTTGTGGAACTCACGCGGAGAGATTGAATTTCTGGGTAAGGAGGTATGACACTCTTGTCGTGCTGCCCATGAGGAACGCAAGAGAAGAGTTCCACTTCTCTTTCTCCACCCATTGCCCATGCGGACGGAAATGTCCGTGCTCTTTATGTAGCTGACGCGTCTCGCGGCTGGGCCAATGAAGTGCGAAAGTAGGGAGGCCCACGCCGCTTCTCTTTCTCCACCCATTGGCCTGGCGGACAAGATGTCCGCGCTCCCTTATTGGTTAGAGCGCGAGATCGTAGCTGCGCCCGCCCACGCCTTCGAACCAGCGGAGGTAAGCTTGGTTCACCATCGAGTAGCCGCCGGGGGTGGGATAGTTTCCGGTGAAATACCAATCGCCGCATGGGCCTTGGATGGAGTTATGGAGGTTCTCGATGGTTTGGAAAATGACCTGGACCTCGCCATGCCAATCGATGCCTTCAGGATAGACCATGCGGCTGACTTCGGCGGAGATCTCCTCGTTGGTGAAGGCTTCATAAACCGCTTTAACACGGTTTTCACGCAGGTGGGCGGGCTTTTCCAGCTCGGCCCGGCAATCGTCATAGATCCGATCCAACAAAGACTGTCTTCCCGCCCTGCGGTGGAGGGCGATGGCGGCGGAGAAGGCGATGAATTTGCCGAGTTCCGACATATCGATGCCATAGCAATCCGGGTAGCGGATCTGCGGGGCGGTGGAGCAGATGACAATCTTCGAGGGTTTGGTGCGAGCGAGGATTTTAAGGATCGATTGCTTCAAGGTGGTGCCGCGGACGATCGAATCATCGAGAGCGACAAGGAAATCGCCGGGATTCACCACACCATAAGTGATGTCATACACGTGGGAGGCCATTTGCACGCGGCTTTTTTCCTGAGAAATAAAGGTCCGCATCTTGATGTCCTTGTGGGCGATTTTTTCGCCTTTGGGCCAATTCCGCAGGATCAGATCATCGACGAGTTCGGGCGTTAGATTTCCTTCTTCGGAGGCTTTGAGGATGGAAGTTCGCACTTCGTTGCGGCGATGGAGGCGCAGGCCATCCATCAACCCGTA
>JBBRIB010000075.1:0-9760 GCA_038221745.1 Verrucomicrobiales bacterium | reverse complement strand
CCAATCAAAGCCTGGTTGCGGGTGTAGGTTGTCGTTGCGGACGTGGCTGGAACCGTGGCAATCTGAGTAAAGGTGCCAAGAGTTGTGGAGCGGAAAATTCCATAGCTGTTACCTGCTTGGCTCGTAAAGGTGAGAGCGAATTGACTGGGTGCCGTCGCCACCACGCTGGTGATCACTGGAAGAACGTTCGGCGAGGTGAGGCGAATGACTTTCAAATTGTCCATGAAAGTGAAGTTATTGGCATCGAAACCAAAGTCCGACTGTGGGTTCGCTATGGCTTCCACGGAGAACCGATAGCCTGTCACTGCGGTAAAATTTGCCGCAAAGGTCGCTGGCGATCCACTGTCGAATGTAGCGTCTGTCAGGCTACGGGCCACGGTCGTGTAGTCCGCAGTGATCGGAAATCCGGTAGCACCTTCAAAACGAAATCTCACGATAGAGTCAGGGTCTGTATTTGCGTCCGCCGGCAGAAAATAATCATCCGGAGCAAACAACTCCAAGATAAGCTTACCGTTAGGGATATTTACGAATCCGCTGGAGCGTACATCCACCGCAACCTTGTAATCAGCAAGACTTGACGATGTAAGAAGTCCTGCGGGGGTATCGACATGCGCCACACCGGCAAATCCCAGAAAATTGGTGGTCACAACATAAGGTGGCCCCCATGGGGTGGTATCGATACCCGTTCGCTGGGCGAAAGAGCCGCCGACACCTACAAGGTCCAACAGATCGTCTGTGCGAACCAATGAATTCGCATCATCAGGTGACCCGGCAAAAGCATACCAGGCACCTCCATAACTGCGGGGGCTCGCATCATAATCGATGATGACAACGGGAGTCTCGGCAGGTGGTGGCGGCGGTACGGACTCGTTGAGAACCAAATTGTCCACAATGAGCACGTTGCCCGCGTCAAATCCGAAATCATTGATTCCATTTCCGGCCTCGACCACCGTTTGGATGAAGTTCACCGAGGCAAAATAGGTATTGAAGCGGGCGAGGGTGGTTCCGTCTCTCAATTCGGAAGTCCGGTCGAGCCGGAATGAATATGATTCGATAGCCGCCTTGGCAACCGCAGCATTCTGGAAGCGGAGTCCTAGGACCAAATCAAAGTCTGTATCCCCATCGGCCGGAACAACAGTATCATCAGGCGCGAAAAATCTCACATCCACCAGACAATTTGCCCTTGTAACGCCAACTTGGAAGCCTGCGGCGGCGACGGACACATCAAGCTTGTAATTGGCAAGATTGGAAGTGGGCAGCGGAGTCAAAAGCGAATTGACGTTCGTTCTGACGCCGAAACCCATGTAAGTGTAGTTATTCGGTGTGACAAAGGCAGCGGGGGTGGCTGTTGTATCCACCGTCATTCGAAGAGCGGAACTACCAGCCACGCCTACAGAGGGTTCAATCGATGTTTCGGTGATGATGGATGAATTAACGTTGACATTACCTCCACCTGGAGCTCCGTAGCCCGCGAAGCCGAAGCCGGAGGTTTCGGTGGGGATCAAATCATCATAATTGATATTAAAGACATCACCCGCGAGAGCAGGATGAGCGGTGAGGGCGATTGCCAGGGCAATCATTCGGTTGGCTTTCATGCCTGATGGATTTTTTTTCATAGGGTTGTTGTTCTTTTTGTTCTGTGGATTACTGGATTTCTCGTTTTGGGGAAAGTGGAGGGGGACTCAGGCGTGGGACACCAGAGTGCTTCGATCAGAATGGGTAACGGGGTCTTGCAATGGGTTGTTTACAAAGATCACTCTGGAGAAAACCCAGATTTTGTCACCCTAGCCAAAGGTCATAGTAGGCGGCAGGTCGGCGACGTGTATGATCCGCCCATGGTCACGCCAAAGCACCGCACGCCCAGCGCCTGGTTTCTCGGGTTCCTGGCTGCCGGCACCCTGCTCCCCGCAGTGGTCTGCGCACAGCCGCCGCAACCGTTGACAACGCTTACGCAGGTGCGGGAGGCGAAGGTGGCTGTAGGCGATATGAGCCAGCGGGTAAAGCTGGCTGCGGTGGTGATTCAAGAAACGATTCAGCACGATGGCCGCATCACCGTCCAGAATCCTTCAGGCGGCTGCACCGTTCTATTTCCCAAACGCCCGGACGGTAGCTTCGAGCTGCCGCCGGGCCTAGTAAAAGGTCAACGGGTGCTGATCGAGGGATATGCCACTCCGGGGGAGTTCGCGAATTGTGTGAGGCTGGACTCGCCATCACGATTAGTGGTGCTCGGCCCCGGCGAATGGCCGAAACCCACTCTGTTGACCCGCGAGAACATCCTCAGCGGTGCTTGCGATTCCATGTTCGTTGAAGTGCGGGGGGTGGTCCGCACGGCTCCGACTGAAAGCAAACCATGGGCATGCGAAATCGCCTGCGAAGGCTTGCGGGTGAGCATCAAAAGTGGTCAGTTCTCAGCGGCCAAGGTGGATACTGGAGCGCAAGTGCGAGCCCAGGGAATCTGTTTCGCGATCTGGAATTCAAGCCGCCAACTGGTGGACATGCGTGTGATTTCCGGCGATTTGGAATTCATCGAGATCGAGCGTCCCCCGCCCGAGCGAGATGACATCCCCTTGCTCACTTCGCGACAACTTTTCACGGCGGGCCGGGGGGGGACTTTGGAAGACCGTGTGAAGGTGCGAGGTGTGGTGCTCCATCAGACACCGGATGGAGTGCTATTCCTCAGGGATACGGACGGAGGCCTGCGCATCGAACGCACCAGCGGTGGCAAGTATCAGACGGGTGACTTGGTGGAGGTGCTGGGCTTTCCGCAACGCGGTGAACTCATGCCTTTTTTGGAGGACGCGGAAGTCCAGCACCGCAGCGCGGGACCGCCACCACCGGCCCACCCGCTCGCACCGGAGCAATTTCTCGCCGATTCCCACGAAGCCGATCTCGTTGCCGTGGAAGGCGTGGTGCTCGATGCAAGCTCTGGGCCGGATGGCGGCACGTTGCTTCTTCAATGCGGCCCTGCACGCGTTACTGCCAGGCTGGAACCGCCTGCCATTCCGCCGAAAGATAGTTTGAAACCTGGCAGCCGCTTACGGCTCACAGGCATTTCCGTGCTCCAGCCGGATCGGATGCGGCAAATCAAAGACCTTGGCCTGCTGACTGCGGAGTCCCTGACCCTGCTCCTGCGCAGGCCCGGCGATATCGAGGTGCTCGAGGCAGCGCCATGGTGGACACTTCCGAAGGCGCTCGCCGTCCTGGGAGGCGTGAGCCTGCTGGCGCTGATGGCAGGCGCATGGGCCACCTTGCTGCGCCGACAGGTGGCAGAGCAAACAATGATCATCAGCAGCAAAGTACGGCGCGAGACGCTCCACGAAGATCGCCTGCGCATCGCCCGCGAACTGCACGACACGCTCGATCAGGAACTGCTGGGTATAAGCCTCCACCTCGATGCTGCGGAAAAGGTCGAAGATCTGCCCGAGCACGCGCGGCAATCGGTGGACATCGCACGCAAGCTCATCCACCGCAGCCGTGCCGAGACGAAAAGGACAGTCTGGGAACTGCGCGGCGGGAATCCTGCAGAACTCGGTCTTCCCACGGCGATCAAAAATCTGCTCGATGAAATGCGCTCGCTCGACGGACCAAAGATCACTTTCGAGGCGACCGGCGATCCCACCTCAGTGCCGCAGCCTATGGCACTGCACCTCCTCCGCATCGCCCAAGAGGCACTCTCCAATGCGATCAAGCACGCGGATGCCTGCCACATCCTCGTCCGGCTGGATATTTCCGAAACCGCAGTAACCGCTCATATCCGCGACGATGGCCGGGGCTTCGATCCGCGCAGTGCGCCGAGAGAACGCAGCTTCGGCTTGCTCGGGATGCGCGAACGGGCCAACAAAATCCAAGCCCAACTGGAGCTCCGCAGCGAACCGGGAACGGGTACTGAAATTCTCCTTCACGCACCCTTTCCCGCAGCAAAAAAGCCAAACACAGACGCCTTCGACCCACCGACCACCCGCCACGAACTCAAATGAAAACCCCATCCAAAACCCGCATCCGAATCCTCATCGCCGATGACCACTTCGTCGTCCGCATGGGTCTGGCCAGGGCGCTCAATATGGAGCGCGACATGCACGTCATCGCCGAGGCGGACAACGGGCGGGAGGCCATCGCGCTCTACGACGAACACCAGCCGGATGTGGCTATTCTCGACTACCGCATGGCCGGGGCAAATGGTGATGAAGCGGCCACCGCGATCATGGCCCGGCACCCCGGCGCACGTCTCATCATGCTTACTGTCTGCGAGACCCCGGGAGAAATCCGGCGCGCTGTCCAAGCCGGCGTATGCGCCTATCTCCCGAAATCCATCCAGCACTCGGAACTGCTCCAAGCCATCCGCGACGTGCATCTCGGCCACACCGTTTTTCCGGCGGAAATCACCGAAAAGCTGGCCCGCTCCGAATCGGAGCCTGCGCTGACCCGACGGGAGCAGGAAGTGCTCACCCTCATCGTCGGCGGCCAGAGCAACAAGGAAATCGCGGATACGCTGCAAATTTCCCTCGGCACGGTAAAGCTCCATACCTCCCACCTGCTTGCCAAGCTGGGCGTGCTCGACCGCACGCAAGCCACCGCCGCCGCGCTCCAGCGCGGGCTTGTCCCGTTGGACTAGCCGCCTCAGTCCTCAGAGCAAATCGGGATCCGTTGTTTGTTAGAAGCTGTTTCGTTGGGAACCTGCGGCGTTACCCAAGGGAGTTGGTGTATGTAAATAACCGCGGGTGATTTCAAGGCTTGGGATCAGGGACCATCACGCAGCGGAATCCGACATGATTGCTGCTGGTGGACTGCTCACCTTTACCACGGGTGCCGACCATGTAGCGGGTGCAGTATTGATTGGTGCAAAGATACGAGCCGCCGCGGTGGACGCGTTTTTTTTCGTTAGGTTCCGCCGGATCATGGGAAGATGGCGGGCCTTGCGGGTTGCGCTGGGTGCTGCCGAGGAGCTTCCTGCTGGCATAGGTATCCGGGCGATACCAATCACCCACCCATTCCCAGACATTGCCGGCTACATCATACAAGCCGTAGGGGTTCGGCGGGTAATGCGCGGCTGGCGAAATACCTGCAAAACCATCCTCTGCGGTGTCTTTCACGGGAAACTCTCCTTGATAGATGTTTGCCATCCATTTGCCGGAGGGCATGAGGTCGTCGCCCCAGGCGTAGGTTTTTCCCGTGAGCCCCCCGCGCGCGGCGAATTCCCACTCGGCTTCGGTAGGGAGCCGCTTGCCAGCCCATTTTGCGTAAGCCACGGCATCTGGATACGCGACGTGCACGACGGGGTCATTGCCGCGATCCTTGATACTTGATTGCGGGCCATCCGGGTGGCGCCAATCCGCACCTCTCTCGTAGCGCCACCACTGGAAAATATCGTTCAGAGGCACTTTGACCGAGGTAGGAGCGAAGATCGTGGAACCCGCAACGAGATTTTCCGGGGGAGCAGTGGGGAACTCTTCCTGGGTGGGCGCGATTTCCGCAACGGTGCGGTAGCCCGTGGCGGTCACAAATTTTTCGAACCGGGCATTGGTCACTTCGGTGGAGTCCATCCAGAATCCATCCACATAAACGCGGTGGATTGGTTGTGAATCCCGGGTGACCCCCTTGACGCTGCAATGTCCTTCATCCGCCACATCGCTGCCCATGGAAAACTCGCCGCCGGGAATCCAAACCATCCCCTCGGGGGTGGGAGAGGGGGCGAGATTTTTATTTTCATTGGTGGGTTCGAAAAGCTCGGGAGATGCCTGGCCGTGGATGACAAGCGCCAGCAGGGCAATAATTCGAAAAAGGGTTTTCATAAGATCTGATTCGAGTCGATAGGATATTCGCTATTTCACCCCGGCAGCGGGTCACAAAACCTAGGCATCTCACCGGGTATTTTCAACACTCTTGTTTGCTGATGGCTAATCTTCGAAAGTTCCGCGCGCTACCGCAACTGGCAGGTGATGGACCCTGCTCCTGACAATCTGAGGAAAGCTTGCGCCCCTGCGAACTTTGGAAAATGGAAAATGCCCTTTGCCTTTCTCTCGGGTCCGCTTTAATAATCCTGCCGCCGATGGATGAACTGAAACCCGCCGTAGAAATCCGAAACCTGGTGAAGGACTTTAAAACCTCCTTCCGCCGCCAGATGTTGCGGGCGGTGGATGATGTTTCAATCCGCATCATGCCGGGCGAGGTTTACGGGCTGATCGGGCCGAATGGCTCGGGAAAATCCACCACGATGAAGGCGCTGCTGGGTTTGGTAGCGCCCACTTCCGGGCACTGCGCGATCTTTGGCAAAGACTCGCTGCGGGTGGATTCGCGCAATGACGTGGGATTTTTACCGGAGAATCCTTATTTCTACAAACACTTGAGCGGGGCGGAAACCTTGCGCTTTTACGGTAAACTTTGCGGCCTGAAGGGGCGCGTGCTGAAGGAGCGGGTGACTGAGTTGCTGGAGTTGGTGGATTTGGAAGGAGCGCGGGACCGCAGACTCGGCGGGTATTCGAAGGGCATGTTGCAACGCATCGTCCTGGCGCAGGCGCTGGTCCAAGATCCCAAGCTGGTGATTCTCGATGAGCCGACCGCTGGGGTGGACCCGGTGGGATCACGGCAAATCCGGGACTTGATCCTCAAGCTGCGCGAACGCGGAATAACGGTTTTCCTCTGCTCCCATCTGCTGGAGCAGGTGCAGGAGGTCTGCGATCATGTGGGAATTATTTTCCAAGGAAAAATGGTCAGGGAAGGGCGCTTGGAAGACCTGATCGCCATTGAGGATCAAACGGAGATTATTTTGAAAGATGCGAGTCCGGAGCTGGTTTCAAGTATCCACAGGCTCGTGGAGAATTCCGCCGGAGCTTCAGTGGTGCGGGTGGGCAAACCCCGCACGACATTGGAACGGCTGTTCCTACGAGAAACACTTAGAGAAGATAAACCATGAGTCGCGCAATCCATTCGTTGAGCTCGCACCTGAGCCGCATTTCCGTCATCGCGCTGCATGCCTTCACGCAGTTGGTGCGGATGAAGGTCTTTTACTTCCTGGTGGTGTTTGCCATCATCATGATCGCGAGTAATTTCTTCGATCTGCCACAGCATGAAGGTCCGGAATCGATGGGATTGAACGTGCTGCGTTCCATCAAAAGCTGGTCACTGGGGACGATGACTTTGTTTTCCGTGGTGCTAGCCATCGTGG
Source organism: Verrucomicrobiales bacterium (assembly GCA_038221745.1). GTDB lineage: Bacteria > Verrucomicrobiota > Verrucomicrobiia > Verrucomicrobiales > Akkermansiaceae > Luteolibacter. Next base: position 2,598 of record JBBRIB010000075.1, on the reverse strand, counting down.
CGACCGCCCTGCTTTTGCCCAAGGACGTGGAAGACCGGACGCTCTATACGATTTTAGCGAAGCCTGTGCCGAGGTTGGATTATCTCGCAGGGAAATTGTTAGGCGTGCTGATGTTGGTTTTCGTTTCTCTGGCGTTAATGGATTTGTTGATGACGGCCGTGTTGCACATCCGCACCGGAATGGTGATGGAAGATCAGATGCAGATGGCGAAAACCCTGGGATGGCCGCCGGATGCCATCGAAGCCATGAAAGCGGAGACTCTGCAGCAAGGGCCCAGCTGGTCCCTGCAGGGAGCGGTGTTCGCAGTGTTCCTGAGAGCCTCGATCATGGCCTCGCTGGCACTGCTGATCTCGACGTTTTCATCAAGCACCTTGTTCACCACGATTGTGAGTTTCCTGATTTACTTTATCGGCCATTTCCAAGCCGATGCACGGGATGCCTATCTCCAGGCCGGTGCTGCGGGGGAAGGGGTTCTTGCCCGGCTGATCTCTTTGTTGCTGTCCTTGGTTCTGCCGGACTTCCAACTCTTTAACGTCATCGATGCCGTGATCGAAGGCCAGGCGCTGCCTCTGATGATGTTGGGAAAACTGACGTTGATCGGGCTGTTTTACGCGGTGTTCTTCACATTCGCGTCATGGTTCATTTTCTCGGAAAAAGAATTCTAATACCGTGAAACCCTCATTAAAGATTGGCGTGCTCACTCTGGCCGTGCTGGGATTCGGCGCGGCGAGGATGCCATTTGAGGCAAATCTCAGCAGCGAATTGCGGGCGGCGGGGCTGACCCCGATGCCGCTCGAGATCGGGACGCGGGACAAGATTGACCAAACCAGCTCCGCCGTCGTGCTCGGCGGGCTGCGCACCTTGGTGGCGACGTTTTTCAATCTCCGGGCGTTTTCGTTTTTCCAAGAACAACGCTGGGATGATGTGGCGGAGACCTACCGCACCATCGTGGATCTCGCCCCCCGCACCCGCTACTATTGGGAGACGGGGGCGTGGCATTCCGCCTACAATGCGGCTTCGTTTTACTTGAACGACTCGAAACTCGCACCGCTCCGCCGCCGCGAGGCCTGGCGCTCCTCGATCATCCGCGGGCGGGCTTTTCTCGAACGCGGGATTCGCAACAATCCCGATGACTGGAACCTGCTCGCCTATCTCGGCTTCATGCTCTCCGATGCAAACAAGTTTCCTGCCTTCGGCGATTCAGATGCCACCTTCTCCGCCGCTGCGGATGCCTACGGGAAAGCGGTGAAAACCGGCAAAGCGCTCGACTTCGTACAGCGTGCCCAACTCTACAGCCTCGCTCGCGTAAAAGGGCGTGAACTCGAAGCCCTCGCCCTCGCCCGCAAACTTTACGCCATCCGTAAAAACCAGACCCCCACGCTCAAGACGCTTCTTTTCGTGCTCGAGGCCTACGAAAACCCCAAACTGGAGATGGAAAAACGGGCGGTGGAAATCTTTGGAACTCCCGAGGCTTCCTACGATGCCTTGTGCAGCCATTGGCAACGCACTCGCGAGCGCTACCCCGTCTATGGCGTGGCCGGGGCGCTCCAAGCCCTCGAGAAAACTCTGAAGATCGATCCCGAAAACAGCATTTTCAACCAAGCTCTCCAATCGCCGACGATGACGGACGACTGGTTCAGCAAATGAACAAGAGGTTTCGCCTCGACAGATGCTCCACCAACGATGAAAACCTTCTGACCAGCCCTTGCCCTTTTCATGCGGATTGCTCTCTTCGGTGATATTCATGCCAATTTGGAAGCCCTCGAAGCCGTCCTCGAAGATGCTTCGGCCCAGGGCGTTACCGACTATGTCTGCATGGGGGACATCGTGGGCTACAACGCGGATCCGGTCGCTTGCCTCGAAAAAGTCAGGCAAATGGACTGCCCGACCGTGAAAGGAAATCACGATAACGATGCTGCGGGAAATCACTCGCTGGAAACCATGAACCCCGTGGCCGCCTATGCCTTGGAGTGGACCCGCGCGCAGCTCACCGAGGAGCAGCGCAAATGGCTCACCCGGCTGCGGATGGTGCGGCAAGTAGCCGATTTCACCGTCGTCCACAGCACTTTGGACCAGCCTTCCAATTGGAATTATGTGACCAACCGCTTCGATGCGATGGCCAACTTTTCCTACCAGTTCACCCAGATTTGCTTCCACGGCCACACCCACGTCCCTCGGGTATATGTGAAGATGGACCGCGTCACCGAGGTGCCTGCCGACTCCATCGCGATTGAAGACGGGCTGAAGTACTTTATCAACGTCGGTTCCGTCGGCCAGCCCCGTGATGGCGACTGGCGGGCTTGCTATGCGCTTTTCGATACCGAAAAAAGACTCCTCGTTTTCCGCCGCGTGGATTACGATATCGCCAAAACCCAGGAGAAAATCCTCGCTGCCGGTTTACCTCCCATGCTTGCAGAAAGAATTGAGGAAGGCCGCTGAAGAAGTTACCAATTAGACTGCCTTTAAATAATTCTCACCTTCCGTTGAACGGTCCGCCCTTCAGCCGTTGAACCCCCCGCTAATTTCGAAATTGCAGGCGGTCTTGAGCCCTTCGCTCTGTCATTCTTTTACTTGGAGTTCCTGGATCACGAGATCCTT